>CAJBMJ010000072.1 GCA_903954045.1 uncultured beta proteobacterium
ATCCGTCTTTTCAGTCTTGGCGATGTTCAGCAGGCGGGCCCGAACTGATGCTGCGAGGTTGCTTTGCATTTAACTGCCCTGCCCCAAGGCTTCGAGGTACGGCCGCATGACATTAGCGACGCGACACACTTTGGCAAACCGCCACAGATCACTGGCGGATGCCTTCTTTTGGGCGAGCGCATCTTTGAGCGCCTCAATAGCCACGTCGATTCCGATTTTGTTGCGATGTTTGAAACAGTCAGCCACCGTCTTGGCGACACAGTAAACACGAAGTGGCACCTGGTCAGCCTTAATCACCTCGACACCTGCAGTAAATGCATCGCCCACAAACTGAACCATCTTCAGCGGGGGGTAGTCAATTTTTGGGGTGTGACTTCCCTGCGGCATGGCAATCCACACCTGGCGCGGCAACTGCGTGGTGAGTTCGTGGATTTGCAGGGCCGTAAGCAAACAGAACACGGCTTGTGGCACTTTAACGGCGATGGTTACCAGGCTCTCGCGCTCTGAAACCGGGGCATCAGGCAGCCGATAAAGCCCACGGGCTACCTTTTCCAACTGCCCGGCGGCAGTGAGCCGCGCAAGGACCGCGCGCTGAACACCGTATTCCTTCAATTGGCTCGGACGCAATACACCCATCTGCCGAGCCAGGCTCAATGCACGTTGTGTCTGAGTTGCGATTTCCATCCGCGAAGTATGATTCATTTAGTCGTTAAAAACAAGTGTTTAACGTAAATACGAATCAACGATACCGAAGCACATCAACAGAAAATTTCTCAACCACAAGCATCAACAGAGTTAGAAGCGAATTCGTAGACACGAAATCTTCTCCAAAACAAGGTACAAAAACTACTGGGCGTGTTCAGACGTGGCGTCTGCAAGAGAAGTTGCCAAATGCATGGCTCACAATGAACCCCACAATGCCTGATCTAGTCGCCGCCTTTCAAATGGCAATACTTCCGCAACTGTGTGAAATCGATAGGCTAACCAAGTATCAAACATCGTTCAAACCATGATCAGGCTAGCACCCACGATTGGGAGCCTGTCAGGAATTTTGTGTGTGAGGCATACCATTCTCCCAAAGGAGTTTCATGCCCCGCAAGACAACGAAGCCCGCTATCGGCGGCAAAGTGGCACAGCCGCAAATTTCAGCCAAGCTACTTGAAGAGCTAATCCCTGGCCCTGTCACCAAGGAGGAGTTCGAGGACATTTTTCAGAACTTCAAGAAGGCGTTTATCGAACGCGCCCTGAGCGCGGAGATGAGCCACCACCTGGGCTACACCAGCGCACAGGTCAAGCCCGAGGGCACCACCAACCACCGCAACGGCAGTAGTCCCAAGACGGTGCTAACCGACACAGGCTCGCTGCGCATTGACGTGCCCCGCGAGCGTGAAGGCAGCTTTGAGCCCCAACTCATCGGCAAGCATGAGCGTCGCCTCACCGGTTTTGACGACAAGTGGACTTCACCCGCTTCAATAGACACCTGTTAAGGTCGAAATTGAACTGGAGAGTTAGTCATGAAGAGAGTCAGATACCCGGCGGAATTTAAAGCTGAGGCGGTTAAGCAAGTGACCGAGCGTGGTCACGGGGTTGTGGATGTGGCCAAGCGACTGGGCATGTCTGACAAAAGTCTGTACCTGTGGGTACGCCTTGCCAAAGACCAGCCTGGCGTTGGTAGTGGGGAAAACGCGTCCCTCAAAGCGGAGGTCTCCCGGCTCAAGGCCGAACTTAAAAGGGCCAATGAGGAGCGTGACATCTTAAAAAAGGCCGCCACGTACTTTGCCAAGCTGTCAGGGTGAAGTACGCATTCATGGCCGAGCATAAAGGCCAATTTCGATTGCACAGCATGTGCCGGGTCCTGCGGGTTCAACGCAGTGGCTATTACGCGTGGATGAAGAAACCAAAGTCAACGCGCACGCTGGCCGATGAATCTTTGCTGCTGAAGATAAAACAGTCCTTTGAGAGTAGCCAAAGCATTTACGGCAGTCCACGCGTGCATTGTGATTTGCGTGAAGACGGCGTGCTGTGCGGAGAAAAGCGCATCGCTCGCTTGATGCGCCAAGCCAAACTACGCTCGGTACGTGGCTACAAGCGTCCACGGTTCAGAGTTGGGATGCCTGCAACCACCGCGCCCAACCGATTGCAGCGCGAATTCACAGTGGAGCACCCTGACCAAGTCTGGGTCACTGACATCACCTACATACGTACCCATGAGGGTTGGTTGTACTTGACCGTGGTGATTGATTTGTACTCCCGAGCAGTCGTGGGTTGGTCAATGAACTCCACCATGGCCACGGAGTTGGTCTTGGATGCCATGATGATGGCGGTATGGCGCAGAAGGCCCAAAACTCCCGTGATGATTCACTCTGACCAAGGCAGCCAGTTTGGCAGTGATGATTTCAATCGTTGGTGCAAGGACAACCAGCTCGTGCCCAGCATGAGTCGCCGGGGAAACTGTTGGGACAATGCGGTTGCAGAGTCGTTCTTTAGCAGTCTGAAGAAAGAGCGAATCAAACGCCACATCTACGCCACCAGGCAGGACGCCAAGTCAGACGTGTTTGATTACATAGAGGGTTTTTACAATCGAGTCCGCAGGCACAGTCACCTAGACCAACTGAGCCCGCTGGCATTCGAGCAACTTCGAACTGGAAGTTGAAATATGTCTACGGAAGCGGGTGAAGTCCA
>CAJBMJ010000073.1 GCA_903954045.1 uncultured beta proteobacterium
CGGTGGCGAGCAGCAGATGCTGGCCATGGGGCGTGCCTTGATGAGTCGACCCAAGGTTTTGCTATTGGACGAGCCTTCCATGGGCCTTTCTCCCATCATGGTGGACAAGATTTTTGAAGTGATTCGTGATGTGTATGCCCAGGGCGTTACGGTGCTGCTGGTGGAGCAAAACGCCAGTCGGGCGTTGGGCATTGCCAACCGGGGCTATGTCATGGAGTCGGGCATTGTCACCATGACGGGTGAAGCCAAGCACATGCTCAATGATCCTAAGGTGCGCGCGGCGTATCTGGGTGAATAGACGTGGGGCAATTTGTTGAGTGATGGGCGCTTCCCCGCGTGCTCTTTGGAATTGAAGATGCCACAACCCGGCGCGCTCCCGCAGCGAAAACAGGATCAATCGATGAGCGCAAACACATTACCTCGCATCGCGGTGTTGGGCACCGGCGGAACCATTGCTGGAGCCGGTATCAGTAGCACGCAATATTCCGGTTACAGAGCGGCAGTGTCTGGCGTCGATCAACTATTGGCGGCGATTCCCGCGCTGCAAGATGTTGCATCGTTGGAGTGCGAGCAAGTGGCCCAAGTTGCCAGTCAAAACATAGGCAGTGCGACCCTGTTGCATCTTGCTCGAAGAGTCAATTATTGGCTCAATGAGATGGATTGCGCGGGTGTAATTGTGACTTTAGGCACGAATGCACTCGAAGAGACGGCCTATTTTCTGAATCTCGTAGTCAAGAGCCGAAAGACGGTCGTCGTGACGGGGGCCATGCGCCCATCGACCAGTCTGAGCGCTGACGGCCCAATGAACTTGTACCGGGCAGTTGTTGCTGCAGCCAGTCCTTTGACGGCTGGCCTCGGCGTATTGGTAGTGATGAACGATCAGGTTATTGCCGCGCGCGATGTGCACAAGATGGACACAATGACGGTAGACAGTTTTAAGGCACCAGTATTCGGCATTCTCGGCTGGGTGCTGGACAAACAGGTGCGGCTCTACAAAAAGCCGGCGCGAGTACATACCGACGATACTGAATTTGATACCTCGCAAATGGATACTTTGCCCCGCGTTGATATTGTTATGGGTTACCAAGATGATTCGGGTGTTGCAGTCTCGGCGCTCGTAAATGCTGGAGCTCAAGGGCTGGTTGTGGCAGGAGCCGGAACTGCGTCACTAAGCGATGCCATGGCAGAGGCGGTGAGCGCAGCAGTTAGGAGTGGCGTGGTTGTTGTGCGAGCGCCCCGTTCAGCGACTGGAATTGTTATGAAAAACATTGAGTTTGATGATTCGATGCACGGCACGGTAGCAGGGGATACGCTCTCACCTGTCAAGGCAAAGGTTCTACTGGCGCTAGCGCTGGCACACGGCAAGAGCGCAGAAGAAGTGCAGTCGGCGTTCGATAGATACTGACAACATCAACCGGTTACAAAGGAGCAGTCTAGTGTCTGTACTAATTCTTGGCAGTGGCGTGGTGGGGGCCTCTATCGCTTACTACTTGGCCAAAGCGGGCCACGATGTCACCGTGCTGGATCGCCAAAGCGCCCCTGGCATGGAGACCAGCTTTGCCAACGCCGGAGAAGTGTCACCAGGCTATTCGGCACCCTGGGCTGGCCCCGGTGTGCCACTCAAGGCCATTAAGTGGTTGCTGATGCAGCACAGCCCCCTGGTCATCAAGCCGATGCTGGATCCGGCCATGTGGAAGTGGGGCCTGCAGATGCTGCGCAATTGCACAGAAGAGCGATACAAGGTCAACAAAAGTCGCATGGTGCGTTTGGCGGAATACAGCCGCGATTGCATGCAGGAACTGCGTGCGGAAACTGGCATCCGATACGACGAGCGCACCCAGGGGACCCTGCAGTTGTTCAGAACGCAAAAGCAACTGGATGCGGTGGGTAAAGACACTGAAATTTTGCAGCAGTATGGCGTGCCCTTTCAGGTGCTGGACCGGGCAGGCTATCTGGAATACGAGCCGGCACTTAGCCATGTGAAAGAGAAGTTTGTCGGTGCACTCCGCTTGCCAGGCGATGAGACCGGCGACTGCTTTAAATTCACGCAGGCGATGTGCGCAATGGCCCAGCAGCATGGAGCCCGCTTCTTGTTCAATCAGGACATTCAGGAAATACGGTACGAGGGCGACCGTGTTGTGGATGTCAGGACAGCCACCGGCCACTATGTCGCTGACGAATTTGTGCTGGCTCTGGGCAGCTATTCGACCCGCATGCTCAAGCCACTGGGCATTGTGATTCCGGTCTACCCGGTCAAGGGCTTTTCGATTACGGTTCCCATTGTGGACAGTGCGATGTCCCCGGAATCGACCATCATGGATGAAACCCACAAAGTGGCTGTCACCCGGCTGGGGGACCGCATCCGTGTCGGCGGAACCGCCCAACTCTCGGGCTATGACTTGACACTAAATGAGGGTCCACGACGCACGCTTGAATTCGTGGTGAATGATTTGTTCCCCAAAGGCGGGGATGTGGCCAAAGCCGAGTTTTGGACTGGCCTGCGCCCCATGACGCCAGACGGCACGCCTATCTTGGGTGAAACACGTTACCGCAACCTGCACCTTAGCACCGGCCACGGAACGCTGGGCTGGACCATGGCCGCTGGCACCGGGCGGGTCATGGCCGATATGCTTGCCGGAAATAAGCCCCAGATTGATATGGACGGTCTGACCATGGCACGCTACGGTAGCTAGGCATGGCTCGACCGACACGCGCGCAGGTTGACCTGCCCCCAATCGCCGTACCAACCCAAATTTCCAAAGCCCGAAGTCACTAAAAATCGCCCGTTAATCCCCAGTTGTGATGACCGGTTTGGGGATTCCAAATCACAGTTGGCTATTACCGCTTTGTGCCTGATGCCGACGATGACTGATGGCCTCGTGACCGCACGGCAAACCAAGTTGAACCGCACCGAATCTGTCACTCGCCAAGACCCGCAACTGGAACGCACCTGCATTCGACCCACTGCTGACATCCAGACCGATGAACTGATCGCCTGTATCCACTCAAACTGCACGTGCCAAAGGCTTCCAGTTGCAAAAGCCCTCGCAATACTTGCCCTCATGCGTTTCAATTCCCTATCCGCTAGGTTAAGTACATCCAAAACTTCTACAGAAGGCCAAGTGATCGAAGCCGTGACGCTGCGCGAATGCTAGTATCAATTTTCATCCACTTTACGCAGGGCATCCACTATGGCATCTCCCAATATTTCCGACTGCGTGTCGGCTGGTTTTTCGGGTCTGAAAAGCAACCCTGTGACCCACATCGTTGCCACACTTCTGGTCATTTTTATCAGTGGCGTGGGCTTCGGCTTGCTCACCGGACCCATGGTGGTTGGCTACATGAAGATGATCAAAATCGAAGACGAGGGAGGCAAGCCTGAGATTGCCGATGTGTTCAAGGGTTTTGACAACTTTGTCCCGGCCCTGTTGGCAGTGTTGGTCGGCTCCATCATCGTTTCCATCGGCTACATGCTGTGCGTTTTGCCGGGCATGTTGCTGATGGCGACTATTCCTACGGCTGCCTACCTGGTGGCTTGTGGTGAGAATGACGGCATCAACGCCCTCAAACGCGCCTGGACGGCAGTGAAAGGAAATTTGCTGGGCGCATTTTTCTGCATGCTCGTACTGGGCATTGTCGGCAACTTGGGTCTGATCTTGTGCTTTGTGGGCGTTATTGTCACGCTGCCAATTGCCTTCATCGGCAGCTACCACATGGCAAAGCAACTGACCGATGGCGACGCAAATGGAAACCTGGCTATCAACCTCTAAGTCAGCTCTAAGTGGGGCAGACCGGAAGTGGCGCTTGGCCGTCGGTTCAGTGCTGCCTTTGGGCCTAACAGTGGCACCCTCATTTCTGGCACTAGGCGACGCTTCGCTTTGCGCATTCAAACACCTGACCGGCGTGCCCTGCCCTCTGTGCGGCGGCATTCGGGTATGCGCCGCGCTGGCTCAGGGCGATTTTGCAAGCGCATGGCAACTCAATGCCGGGTTGCTTCCCTTGCTGTGCTTGGCGGGCATGCACAGTGTTTTGGTGATGGTGGAGGCTGTACGTGGGCAGCGCACGCGCATCGTTTCGCCCCGCGCTCTGCAGCTGGCTTGGCAACTGGCTGGTGCGGGCTTGCTAACCCATTGGGGCTGGCGTTTGTGGTTAGGTACATAAGGATGTGACGAAGAATCTCCAAGGAACTTGAAATGCTTGTTTTCGACCTGCGTGAAGAAGCGTAGCTGATGTCTTGGATGTACGTGGTCGCGCTTCTAACGGTGTTGCTGGTGCTCGCCGCGATGGCACCTTTCTCAGTGCGTGCGCGTCTTCCGCTCAATCTCCCCCAAGACGTGCGCCCGCTGGCTCTCATTTTCGTCGTATTGCTGATCTATATGGTCTGGTATGAAGACTACGAGCGGCGACAAGCTGATGCTACGGTGGAGCGGTGCCTGAACGGCGGTTGCAGCCTGGTGGAAGGTCGGGTCAGCGGTGTCGTACCCGTCCAAAACGTTACCAGTGGGGGTCGCATTTCACAAACGTCGTATCGGGGGGGTACTTCAGAGTCGGAGAAAAATTCTTCAGTCATTCCCCGAAAGATTCCTCAAACTACAGCCCGGCCAATCACCTTCGCGACGGCGATGTGGCCCGCGTCTACAGTATTGGAGAGGTGTTGGTTTTAGTGGAAAAGGTGGAATAGGGATCGGTCAACCAAGTGCCACATTTGGCGACAGCACAGCCACCATGTTTTTTGTGACGAAGACTGCAAAGACAGCTCTTCACATGGCTGAAATAAGGCGATGTGGATGGGAACCTAGGCGCTGAATCGTGTGACCACTTGCTCAATTCTTGTACGGGTTGCTTGAAGCTTGGCATATCCGATGTGTCGAATACATTCGGCTCACAAACTGCAACGCAGGCCGCTGGGCCCAGTCCTGCATTGGCTTTAAAACACCTTTTGGAAAAACGACTGCATGCACCATGGGATGCTCTTTTGGGGTTACCACTGGCCCCAACAATGCGGCAGCCGTGAGATCCGCGCGGGTCCACTGGTTTCCGTGCAAATAGGGTCGTCCGTCCGCTAGAAGACCATCGAGCCAGTCCAACTCGGCTTCGATCACAGTGCGCGATTGCTGACCTTGCTCGACCCCCAGATCCATGCTTTTGATCATGAGCGGCACAATGCGCGACCAGCCCAGTGTCACTGCGGCCCGTTGCCACATGGGCAGTCCACTGGAAAAAATAGGGCGTACTGAGGCCGGTTCGTTGATGAGGGCATCAGAGTAGTAAAAACGCCGAACATGCACACCCACAATGTCATCGAGTCGTTCTTCAATTGCACGCACTTCTTCTGGATCAATACCTGACAGGCTTGTACGCTTACCCGTGTTGTGATCTTCGCACCAGTCAATGATGGCAGACGACCCAGAAATAACTCCGTCGTCGGTTTGTAGAAATGGGACTGAACCAGGTTTGGCGCCCAATTTCTTGGCGATGTGGCGGTGCGCTCCCACCATCACATGACGTACCTCGTGATCAATGCCGAAGTAGTCCAGCGCCCAGCGCGCCTTTTCACAGTAGTGCGAAATATTGAACACGTAAAGAATAGCTGCCTTCATATACCTTTCTTCTCAGGTTGATGGGTGTGTTCAGGTGGTCAAATTACCTACGCCACCGGGTTCAGCGTCCCAGCGCCGGAAACAGCTTGGTCAGCCCATCGCTCATCACCTCAACCGCCAGTGCCGCCAGAATCAAACCCATCAGCCGGGTCATGACGTTGATGCCGGTTTTGCCCAGCACTCGTGCAATGGGTTGAGCCAGTGAAAAGCAGACGGCAGTGGCTAGCGCCACTACCACGCCGTAACCCACCAGCGTTCCGAGTTGTAGGAAGGTTTTGGCCTTGTCGGCGTAAATCACCACGGTCGACATGGTGGCCGGGCCGGTCAGAAGCGGAATGGTCAGGGGGACCACTGCAATGCTGGCACCCATGGCGGCTTTTTCCGCACCGTCTTCGAGTTCATGGGTGTTGGTCTTGGCTTCGGCGGGTTGGGCGTTGAGCATGTTCAGCGCCGAGGTGAGTAGCAGCATGCCGCCTCCCACCTGAAAACTGGCCAGCGAGATACCGAAAAACTCCAGGATGTGCAGCCCCATGAGCGCACTGATGGCAATCACCACGAAGCTGGAAAACGACGATATCACCACGGTCTTGCGGCGTTGCTCGGCATTGAAGCCCTGCGTGTAGTGAATGAAGAATGGAACGATGGCCAGCGGATTGACGATGGCCAGCAGGGTGATCAGTGGTTTGAGGTCCATGTTTTGCCTCTAGCGTGCGCCTGTGACGTCCAGCAGCGCCCCGGTGGTGTAGCTCGCCCCGGCGCTCATCAGCCAGACGATAGCCTGTGCCACTTCGTCGGCGGTACCGGCGCGCTGCATGGGTAGTTGACTGGCGATTTGTTGCACCCTTTGCGGCTGCCCGCCCGAGGCGTGAATCTCGGTGTCAATGATGCCGGGGCGAACTGCGTTGACGCGAATGCCCTCGGCCGCCACTTCCTTGGCCAGGCCCAGGGTGAAGGTGTCGATGGCACCCTTGCTGGCCGCATAGTCCACATACTGCCCTGAGCCGCCCAGACGGGATGCCACACTAGAGACATTCACGATGCAGCCGCCTCTGCCACCGTGGCGCGTGCTCATGCGCCGCACTGCCTCGCGGGCGCAGACAAAGCTGCCCAGCACGTTGGTGTCGAACATGCGCTTGAGGCGGGCCACATCCATGGAATCGACCCGACAGGCAAAGTCCACGATGCCAGCATTGTTAACCAGGGCAGTGAGGGCGCCGAGCTTGGCATCGACCTTGGCAAACATGGCCAATACGTCACTTTCTACCGCCACATCTGCTTGCACGGTGATGGCGGTACCGCCATCGGCACGAATCTGTCGCACGACCTCGTCGGCGGCCAGAGAGTTGGAGTGGTAATTGACGGCTACCGCGTAGCCCGCACGGGCTGCAGCTAGGGCAGTGGCTGCGCCGATGCCGCGCGAGCCACCTGTGATCAGGACGATGGGTTTCATGCCCGCATGGTAGCGTCTCGCCAAATACGGTATCTTCGGCCCCTGGTACAAATGTGCTGGTCAATCAACATTCAGGAGTGCTCAAGATGGCTTTTTCTGTTCAACGTGTAGTCGGCGCGCTGCGCCGCTCGGCAACCCTGGCCGCTTTGCTGGCTGCTGGCGTAGTGCAGGCCCAAAGTGGCCCGGTGCGCTTAATGGTGGGCTTTCCGCCAGGCGGTGGCACCGATGCAATCGCCCGCACATTGGCTGACAAGCTCAAGGACCAGCTGGGTATGCCGGTGGTGGTGGAGAACAAAGCGGGTGCTGGTGGTCAGCTGGCAGCGCAGGCACTGAAAGCCGCTGCCCCCGATGGTATGACGCTGTTTTTGTCACATGACCACACCATTTCCATCCTGCCCCAGGTCGTAAAGAACCCGGGTTATGACTCTGCCAAAGATTTTGTGCCGGTGGCGGGCTTTGCCACTTTTGTCAATGCGCTGGCGCTCTCCGGCGGTACACCGGCCAAGGGCGTGAACGACTACGTGGCCTGGGTGAAATCCCAAGGCGCTGGCAAAGGCACCATGGGCGTGCCCGCTCCTGCTTCCACGCCTGAATTTTTGGTGAAAGTGATCGGTCAGAAATATGGTCTGGATCTGCAGGCTGTGCCTTACCGTGGTAGCGCTCCCATGATGGCCGACATGTTGGGCAACCAAATTGCTGCCGGCGTGGGCTCGGTGCCTGACTTCATTGAAAACCACAAGGTAGGCAAGATCCGCGTGGTGGCGGTGCTGGGCGGCGCGCGTCAGGCGACCTTGCCGGATGTCCCTACCTTTACCGAACTGGGTCTGACCGGGTTTGAGGACCTGCCTTACTACGGCATCTTTGCGCCTGCTGGCACTCCCAAGGCAGTTCTGGACAAGTTTGCTGATGCGCTGGCCAAAGTGGTGGCCATGCCCGACGTGAAAGACCGACTATCCAATATGGGGCTGACCGTGGGATTCATGGACTCGGCTACCCTGGCCAAGCGCGAACAGGCCTACACCAAAGTGTGGGCCAAGCTGATCAAGGACAGCGGCTTCCAGGCGCAATAACTTTCACCGGACACAGATATGCCAGCCTATTTAGTGGTGGACACCCTTTTGGATGACCCAGCCGGGTACGAGCCCTACAAAGCGCAAGCCAAGCCGATTGCCGAGCGCTTTGGCGGTGAGTATCTGGCCCGTGGAGGTCCAATAACGGTCAAGGAGTCCGACCTGTGGGTACCTACGCGCATGGTGATGGTCAAGTTTGCTGACTCGGAAACGGCCAACCGTTTTTATGACTCACCCGAGTACCAGGCCATTTTGCCGATCAGCAAAAAGTCGGCTCGACGCACTGCTTTTGTATTGGAAGGGGTGTAGCCATGGGTGCATTTGTTAACTTGATTGCTGCCGATGGATTCGTTTTTCCTGCTTACATAGCCCGCCCTGAGGGGCAACCCCGGGGCGGTATCGTTGTGCTGCAGGAGATTTTCGGTGTCAATGCGCACATCCGTGCAGTGGCAGACGGCTATGCAGCGCAAGGTTATCTGGCAGTGGCGCCCAGCACCTTCCATCGGGTTCAGCAGGGCGTGGAGCTAGGCTATACGCCTGACGACATTACCAAGGGCATCGCACTCAAAGCAGCGGTGGAAGCTTTGCCCGCGCCGGGGGCTATGCAAGACGTTCAGGCTGCCGTAGCGGAGGTTGCGAAGGCAGGCAAGGTTGGCGTTGTGGGCTACTGCTGGGGAGGCCTGCTGACCTGGCGTGCGGCCTGCCAATTGAGCGGTATCAGCGCAGCGGTGCCGTACTACGGTGGCGGAATGACCACGTCACAAGAGGTGGCGCGCAGCCCGCTGTGTCCGGTGTTGGCGCA
>CAJBMJ010000074.1 GCA_903954045.1 uncultured beta proteobacterium
AACCGCTACTCCATGCTGGTGAAAGATGGCAAAGTCGTCTCGCTCAATATTGAAGGGCCTGGCAAGTTCGAAGTGAGCGACGCAGCTACCCTGCTGGCACAAGCCAAGAGCTGATCGATTAAATCAAAGGTCGGCTTTGAGATAGTGCGCCCCAGCGATGGGGTTGTAGTAATACGGTGGTATCTCTATGAAGCCAATTTCTGTATAGAGCGCGCGAGCGGACTCCATATCGTCCAGGGTGTCGAGCAAAATACAGTGGTAAGCAGCAAGTCGGGCCAGATCAAGAACGCCTTCGGCCAGTCTTCTACCGAGCCCTATTCCCCGAAATTGGGGTCGGATGTAGAGGCGCTTCATCTCGCAGGCATTGGGGTAGTCCACTGTGTCTACCGGGCGGAAGGCGCAGCAACCAGCGGTTTCGTTGTTGACGCGGGCCAGAAGCAGGCCGCCTCGAGGTTCCGCATACTCACCCGGCAGTGAGATCAGTTCCTGTTCAAAATTCTGGAAGCACAGATCAACGCCCAGTGAGTTGGCATACTCACGGAAAAGTACGCGTACATCTGACCAATCCTGTACGCCGCAGGGAGCGGCAACCGTCAGGCCTGGTTCCCAAGCTTCTGTGGCGTCTGTCATATCTGGGCGTTGTCAAGAAGCCCAGCGCAATAAGAGCCATACGGCCATAGCGCAAAGCAATAGGACTCCCAAAGCGAAAAACCGACTTGTGATGGTGTCGTTGGAGCTTTGTTGCAGCGTTGAAACTTCTTTGTCACCCAAGATCATTGGCCGCACCAAGTTTTCACTTTTCTTAACTTTATAGAAAACGATAGCCAATACATGCAGAGCAACCAGAACGATCAGAACCACCTTGATGACTTCCGTGTGAATAAAGGTTGCCATGCTGACCCATTCGCCGGGTACCTTGCTGACCAAAGGCCCGCTTACCGCAATCTCATCATCACTCATCAAGCCAGCAGCAACCTGCAAAAGTGCAAACCCCAAAAGGGCCAGAACTGACAGTGCACCCAATGGGTTGTGACCCACGCTGTGCGCGGGTTGGCTCTGTCCCCTGAGGTACGCAAGAAGCGTTCGTGGCGAAGGAATAAAGGTGGCAAAGCGTGACCAGTGACCGCCCACCAACCCCCAGACCAATCGAAACAGCAGCAGGGTCAACACGGCATACCCCAGGCGAAAATGCCACACCATGACCTCACCAGCTATTTGCCCAGTGATGACCAATCCCACAAAACATACCACCAAACACCAATGAAAAAGCCTGGTGGGCAAGTCCCACACTCTGACAATGTGCATAAGAAATCTCCTCTTGAATGAACCAATTTCTCGGTAATTACCCTAGATTGGCAAAATGACGAGAACTTCAGCGGTATTCTCACACTCTACTGTGTGGCAATTTTGTATTAATCTCAACCGCAAGGACCCATCCATGAAAAAACTGATATCGACTGCTTTGGCTTTTGCCGCCATTACGATGGCACTCCCTGCCGCGGCGCAGTTTGCAAAACCAGAAGATGCCATCAAGTACCGTAAGAACGCATTGTTTGTCATGCAGCAAAACTACGCGCGTGTTGCCGGTATGGCTGCAGGACGGGTCCCATTTGACGCCAAAGTAGCCGCTGACAGCGCGGCCAATGCCGAGTTCGTTTCTAAATTGCCGTGGGCTGGTTTTGGCGAGGGTACCGACAAAGGGGACACCAAGGCTAAAGCAGAAATCTGGACGGACAAAGCCAAATTTGATGACTATGCCCAGAAAATGCAGGCAGAAATGGGCAAACTCAATGCCGCAGCAAAAACGGGAAGTCTAGACGCCATCAAGGCCGCAGTGGGGGCGGTTAACGGAAGTTGCAAAGCCTGCCACGACGCGTTCCGCTCATAACACCGTCTTCACTTTCACAAGTGCTGCTCAGGTTTCCAGCAGCAGTTTCTCGATCAACTGGTGGAGCTCAACGAAGTTGGGCTCCCCCACATACCGTTTCACCACTTCGCCACGCCTATTTACCAGATAGGTTGTGGGCGTTAACTGAATATCCCCCCAACTCTTGGCCACTGCACCGGTATTGTCCAGTGCCACGTCAAAGGGAATTTTGCGGGTCTGAACAAAATTCAGCACGTAACTCGGCGGGTCATATTGCATGGCGACAGCCATGGTTCCGAATCCTTGCGCTTTGTACTTCTCATACGTGGAGACCAGTTTTGGCATTTCGGCCACACAGGAGACGCAACTTGTGGCCCAGAAGTTCACCAGAGTCACTTTGCCCTTGAGGTCAGAGGTCTGCTTGCTTTCGCCGCTTAGCAACAGAAAGGTGGATGCAGGTGCCATTTCGTTGCCTCGCAACAGAAATGCGCCAGCAAGCACAACGCAAGCGGCTACGATGGCGCCGACCGCCAGATTGCGTTTGAAGAGTGAGGAAGTTTTCATGAATCGTCGTCAGTTTAGTTCTGTTTCAATGGCTGCAATGGTTATTCTCGCCACCACAAGGCCTCGGCATGCTCTCGCTCTTACTCTGGACGATATATCCAAAGCGGATGCAACCAGCGCACTGAAATCAGCGCTGGAAAAGGGGACTCTCTCCGCCGTAGGCTTATTGGGCTCGGTAGATGGATTCCTGGGAAACGAAAAAGTTCGCATCGCTTTGCCTTCCAACTTACAGGACGCGGCTCAACTGATTAGAACCTTTGGTCAGGGCAGCAAGGTTGACGAGCTGGTGACCGCGATGAACCGCGGTGCGGAAGCTGCGGTGCCATTGGCAAAAGACTTGCTGGTCAGAGCGGTTCAGAACATGAGCGTTGGCGATGCCAAAGGCATACTGGGTGGAGGAGACACAGCCGCGACCGATTTTTTTGCTTCCAAGACCCGCAACACTCTGTCCATCCAGTTCCTACCCATCGTCACCAGAGCAACGGAAAGAATCGGCTTGGCAGAAAAGTACAACCAAGTGGGTGGAAAGGCGGCCGAAATGGGGCTGATCAAGAAGGAAGACGCCAACATTGAGCAATACGTGACTGCAAAGGCATTGGACGGCTTGTTTTCGATGATTTCTGAAGAAGAGCAAAAAATTCGCCGCAATCCGGCGGGCTACGGCAGCGCCATCATGACCAAAGTGTTCGGAGCTTTGCGTTGAGCCTTCTTTCCCAGCGCCGTGCTATCGCCATTTTTGTGGCGTTTGCCGTCGCGTACTTTCTCTCCACCTTGTTGCGGGCCATTACTGCAACACTGGCACCTACTCTGGCGCAAGAGTTTGCTTTGAACGCCAGGGATTTGGGTCTGCTTGCCGGAGGCTATTTTTTTGGCTTTGCATTGACTCAATTACCCTTGGGTACCTGGCTAGACCGTTTTGGGCCAAAGCGGGTCGTACTCTGGTTTTTGAGTGTGGCGGTGCTGGGCAACGTGGCATTTGCAATGGCCAACAGCTTTGGTGGTCTGCTGGCAGCCCGTGTTTTGTGTGGGGTGGGTGTGAGTGCCTGCCTGATGGCACCCCTGACGGCCTATCGCCGCTGGTTTTCACCCGCCAGCATGATGCGCTCCAATTCATGGATGCTGATGGTGGGATCGATGGGTATGGTG
>CAJBMJ010000075.1 GCA_903954045.1 uncultured beta proteobacterium
AACGTGGCGGCGGTGAAGAACATCCGCGCCGTACGCAAGCAGCACATGATTCATAACAGCTACCTGCCCACCATGGAAATCGACGCGCAAACCTATAGCGTGCGCGCCGACGGCCAACTGCTGACCTGCGAGCCGGCGGTCAAATTGCCTATGGCACAGCGGTACTTTTTGTTTTGACAACCCCGGTGTAGTGGTGTTGCTTCTCATTGAAGCGGCAAAATGCGCACATGATTCCAGCTTCCAAACTCATTCCCCAAGGTCAAGGGCTGGCCCCTGCCCTGCTCAAACGAGCATCCACGGTCGAATTGGACTGGGACGTGCGCCAAAAAAGCCGTTTTGACGCCACCGACAGCCTGGGTCGCAGCCTGGGCATATTCCTGCCGCGCGGAACCGTCGTACGTGGTGGCGACGTGCTGGTGGCCGAGGACGGCTCGCTGATCAAGGTGACTGCCGCTGCGCAGTCCGTACTGAAGATCACCCACTGCAGCAACCATGGCTCGCCGTTCGACCTGATCCGCGCTGCCTACCACCTGGGCAACCGCCATGTGCCCATAGAGCTGAAGCCCGATCACCTCAAAATTGAACCGGACCATGTGTTAGCTGACATGCTGCGCGCGATGCACCTGATCGTGAACGCTGTTGACGAGGCTTTTGAGCCCGAGAACGGTGCCTACGCCACCGGCGGCCACCACGGAGGGCATCACCATGGGCATGATGACGCACCCCAGCCCCATGTCCACGGCCCACATTGCGAGCACAGCCATTAGGCACCGCACGCCGCCATGCTCGACAGCAGCCTGATGCAGCTGATGTGGCTGGCCTCACCGGCCTTGCCCATAGGCGGATTTTCTTACTCCGAATGCCTGGAAGCGGCCGTGGAGTCTGCACGAGCCGCTACAGAAACCGAAGCATCCCTCTGGCTGGTCGATCAGCTGCACATGACGCTGGCCCGCTCAGAGCTAGCTGCGGTGGCCCAAGCCATTGCCGCCTGGCGCGAGGGCAACATGACACGCATCGCCGAACTCAATGCCTGGGTGCTGCAGACCCGCGAAAGCGCCGAACTGCGTGCCCAGACCGAGCAAATGGGCAAGAGCCTGCTGGAATGGCTGAAGAACCACACCACTGCGACCCCGGCCCAGATCGCCTCGCTGGCTAAGCAAGAACCCACCTACCCGATTGCGTTTGCCCTGGCGGCAAGCAGCACCGGAGCACCGGCGCGCGAATGCCTGCTGGCGTTTGCTTTTGGATGGGCCGAGAACATGATGCAGGCCGCCATCAAGGCCGTGCCGCTGGGCCAAAGTGCTGGCCAGCGCATTTTGTCGGCCCTGACCGCGGAAATTCCTGCCGCTGTCGACCATGCCCTGAGAGTGAACGACGAAACCCGCCAGGCCTTCAGCCCCATGCTGGCCATCCTGAGCAGCCAGCATGAGGTGCAATATTCAAGGCTTTTTCGCTCCTAGCGCCCACAAATACTGCATGAGCAGCTATCTATTTTGTAGTAAACACCTATGTCAGCACTCCACCATATTGCCAACCGCACCAAGACTCTACCCCCACTGCGCGTGGGCATAGGGGGCCCGGTAGGCTCCGGCAAAACCACCTTGTTGGAGATGCTGTGCAAGACCATGCGCGACCGGTATGACCTGGTCGCCATCACCAACGACATTTACACCAAGGAAGACCAACGCCTGCTCACTGTGAGTGGCGCGCTGCCTGCCGACCGCATCATGGGGGTGGAAACCGGTGGCTGCCCGCACACCGCCATCCGCGAAGACTGTTCCATCAACCTGGAAGCGATTGACCGCATGCTGGCCGATCACCCCAATGCCGACATCGTTTTTGTGGAAAGCGGCGGCGATAACCTGGCCGCCACCTTCAGCCCGGAACTTTCAGACCTCACCATCTACGTAATCGACGTAGCGGCCGGAGAAAAAATTCCGCGCAAAGGGGGCCCCGGCATCACAAAAAGCGATCTTTTTGTCATCAACAAGACCGATCTGGCTCCCCATGTGGGCGCCAATCTGGACGTAATGCACGCGGACACTACCCGCATGCGCACCACACCCAAGGGGCTCAAGCCATTTGTGATGACCAACCTGAAGACGCTCAGCGGGCTTCAGGAGGTGATTGCATTCATCGAAACCCGGGGCATGCTCAACAGTGCGCTAGGATCAACCACCGCACACTCCCATTGAAAGCACCCATGAAGTTCAAGATTGTA
Source organism: uncultured beta proteobacterium (assembly GCA_903954045.1). Taxonomy (GTDB): domain Bacteria; phylum Pseudomonadota; class Gammaproteobacteria; order Burkholderiales; family Burkholderiaceae_C; genus Allorhodoferax. Next base: position 2,222 of record CAJBMJ010000075.1, read on the forward strand.
TTGGTCAGCCTCTTTCTGTCGCTTGTTGCCAGCGTCGCATTCGGCGGCACGGTGAATGTGCCGAACAAACGCCCCTTGGTCACCGTCAACGTTCCGGACGCATGGGAACCAGAGGTAACGGCCAAGGGCGTGGCAATCGAGTCTCCCGACCAGATTGCCACCCTGTTTTTTGAGGCTGTTGCCTCAGAGAAGGGCATGAACGCGCTGATTGAAGAGAACATTGAATGGCTGACAACCGACCAGGGCGTCAAAATCATCCCGGCCTCAAAAAAAGACCTGCAGATCGTCGTCGGTGGCATCAAATCTTCGTTACTTGAATATGAAGCCAACAACAAGGAATACGGCCCTTCCAAGGTTGGCTTCATTTTCACACCCGTCGACAAAGGCCTTTTGGTGATCACCTACTGGATTGTCAACAAAGGCGCTCAAAAACACGAAGCAACCATCAGCAAGATTTTTGCAAGCGTGAAGCAGGTCCAATAAGGCCAGGCCCAAGGGTTGCAGGGCTTCGTTCGACCAAACCTTGCGATCCAAACCTGGCACAAATCCCCTTACAATCCTTCGCATGGAAGCTTGGCCGAGCGGTTTAAGGCACCGGTCTTGAAAACCGGCGAGGATGTGAGTCCTCCGTGAGTTCGAATCTCACAGCTTCCGCCACCTACCCCTCTCAAGGGGTTTTTTTTCGTCTAAAGATGCCTGTCCTCACGTTGTTTACTCTTGATTCCAATGGCGCTGTGTCCATCCCTTTCAGTCAAGCCCATCTCCCGATGTGGGGAGGGATGTGGGGATGGGCAGGCTGCACCGCATCCCATTGGTTGACATGATTTACCCTTTCAACTCGGCCTTGGCAGCGGGATAAATCAAAGTCTCCTCCCGCGTGATGTGGTCACGGCACAGCGCCAGAAACACCGAAACCGCATGCTGCAACTCGGCGGGGTCGACCCAGTCTTCGCCCTCCGCAACCGCGCGTAACATGGGGGCTAGTTCAATCCAGTTTTGCTCGATCCACCCGTGGTCTTGCTGCAGGGTACGAACCGCATGCACCAGTTCGGCGTTATCGCTGCGCAGCAACGCCGGGAAAACATTCTTTTCTTCTTCTGCGTGGTGCTGACGCGAGGTGCTGGAGAAATATGCCTCAATCGCGCCCACTTGCTGACGGTATTGCTCTTCATCGGCACCGGCTTCCAGCAATTTTAAAACTTCATCCAGTTTTACCAAATGGTTGTGAATCTCCAGGTGACAAGCGTCCAGTGCCTGAAAACGGTCGGGTTTTGAAACGGACTTCATAGCATCTCCTCAACGTGGTGAATTCGGTAACTGTAGCGACAGTGTGCGCTGCATGGGAAGTGCAGTTGCAGTTGGAAGCAGAACCAAGCATCCGGTTGATCCAAATCAACATTCCAAAGTATTGTGGGAAAACACGTACAGAAATGCAGGGTTTGGCGGCGTAGTATCTTGCCACCTGTGGCGGTGCGTGGCACTGGCTTGCAGGTGCAAGGAGACTACGTTGCAAGCCACCAACAACACCCATCCGGCCTATTTTCACAAGGTCGTTGACTGTCAATGGGCCTGCCCGGCCCACACCCCCGTTCCTGAATACATACGCTTGATTGGCCAGGGTCGGTACAGCGATGCCTACATGATCAATTGGGTATCCAACGTCTTCCCCGGCGTACTAGGGCGAACCTGTGACCGCCCTTGCGAGCCGGCGTGCAGGCGGGGTCGCGTGGAGGAAAACAATTGCGCAAAACCTGAACCGGTCGCCATCTGCCGCCTCAAACGTGTCGCCGCTGACCACAAAGAGTCGGTACAGGCGCGTATGCCCACTATTTCACCCTCGAACGGTAAACGCATTGCCTGTGTAGGTGCGGGACCGGCTTCTTTGACGGTGGCGCGTGACCTGGCACCATTGGGCTACGAGATCACTGTGTTCGATGGGGAAGCAAAGGCTGGTGGCTTTATCCGATCGCAAATTCCACGCTTTCGGCTGCCCGAGGCGGTCATCGACGAAGAGACCGGCTACATCCTGAATATGGGAATCAGGTTCAACAACAACCAGCGGGTGGAATCCATGCAGGCCTTGCTGGCACAAAATTTCGACGCCGTGTTTGTCGGCAGCGGTGCACCGCGCGGGCGTGACCTTGAAGCGCCGGGCCGGGCCGAGGCAAGCGCCCATATTCACATTGGGATCGACTGGCTGGCCTCGGTGTCGTTTGGCCACATCACCAGTGTTGGTGAGCGTGTCATTGTGCTGGGTGGCGGCAATACCGCCATGGACTGCTGCCGCTCTGCCCGGCGTCTGGGCGGCAAAGACGTCAAAGTAGTGGTGCGCAGCGGGTTTGAAGAAATGAAAGCGTCGCCTTGGGAAAAGGAAGATGCGCAGCACGAAGGCATTCCGATTCTGAATTTCCATGTGCCCAAGACGTTTGAACACACCAACGGCAAACTAACTGGCATGACGTTTGAGCTTGTGCGGGCTGAATACGATTCGAAGGGCCGTCGCAACCTGATTCCAACCGGAGAGCCCGACGTGCTGGTGGAGTGCGATACGGTACTGGTCGCGGTGGGACAGGAAAACTCATTCCCCTGGATCGAGCGCGATTGCGGAATTGATTTCGACAAGTGGGGTTTGCCTGTGCTGGGAGAAGGCACATTTCAATCGACAGTGGCCAACGTATTTTTTGGCGGCGATGCGGCCTTTGGTCCCAAAAACATCATCACCGCCGTCGCCCAGGGGCACGAGGCGGCTGTTTCAATAGACTTGCTACTCTCTGGCGAATCTGTGGAGCGCCGCCCGGCGCACCAGATCCAGTGGAAGTCGCAAAAAATGGGCATCCATGAGTGGAGCTACCACAACGATGTGTCCAACGATGTGCGGTTTGCGGTGCCATGGGCGTCTGCCGAAATTGCATTGGCCAGTATCAAGATTGAAGTGGAGTTAGGCTTTGATGCTGCCACTGCATTCAAGGAAGCCAGCCGTTGCCTGAACTGCGATGTACAAACGGTTTTCAACCGCGGCACCTGCATAGAGTGTGATGCCTGCGTTGATATTTGCCCCATGGACTGCATCAGTTTTGTTCCCAACGGCGATGAGTCCGACTTGCGAGGGCGACTGAAAGCCCCCTCAACCCACACGGATCAAGCACTGTATGTTTCGGCTGAGCTGAAGACCGGTCACATCATGGTTAAAGACGAAGACGTATGCCTGCACTGCGGCCTGTGCGCCGAACGCTGTCCGACCGGGGCTTGGGACATGCAAAAGTTTCTGCTTAACACTGCACAGGCAGGGGCAACTAACCACGCGGAGGCCGCATGAAACGCATTGAAGCAGTCAACGATTTCGTCATCAAGTTTGCCAACGTCAACGGCTCTGGCTCTGCCTCTGCCAACGAGTTGTTTTCCAAGGCGGTGATGCGCATGGGAGTGCCGGTGAGCCCGCGCAATATCTTCCCCAGCAATATTCAGGGTATGCCCACCTGGTACGAAGCCCGCGTGTGTGAGAAGGGCTATCACGGACGTCGCGGCGGCGTCGACATGATGGTCGCCATGAACCCGCAAACCTGGGATGCAGATATTGCGGAAATCGAGATCGGGGGCTACCTGTTTTATGACAGCACCCGGCCCATGCCTGCCAGCAAGTTCCGCGACGATGTTCACAACATGGGTGTGCCATTGACCGAGATTGCCAATGCCGCCTACACAGACCCGCGCCAGCGCCAGCTATTTAAGAACATTATTTACGTTGGCGCCCTGTCAGTGCTGCTTGATGTGGACGCGGAAGTGTTTGAGACACTTTTCTCCGAGCAGTTCAAGGGCAAAGAACGCCTTCTGGCCTCCAACATCCAGGCACTGAATTTGGGGCGTGACTATGTGAAGGCACACATGCAGGCTCCCTTGGGCATTCGGGTTCAACGGGCCGACAACGTGGGGGACCAGATATTTACCGATGGCAACAGCGCGGCCGGTCTGGGTCTGGTCTATGGCGGGGCCACAGTGGCTGCCTGGTACCCCATCACTCCGTCCACCTCGATCCCCGAGGCGTTTCAAAAGTACTGTGAAAAATTCCGGGTAGACCCGGCCACCGGCCAGCACAAGTTTGCCATCGTTCAAGCCGAAGACGAGTTGGCCTCTATCGGCATGGTAGTTGGTGCAGGCTGGAACGGTGCACGCGCCTTCACCGCCACGTCCGGTCCCGGTGTGTCTTTGATGACCGAGTTCATAGGTCTGGCCTATTTTGCGGAGATCCCGGTCACCATTGTCAATGTCCAGCGTGGCGGTCCATCTACCGGTATGCCAACCCGCACCCAGCAATCAGACTTGTTGTCGTGCGCCTATGCCTCGCATGGCGACACCAAGCATGTGCTGCTGTTTCCACAAGACCCGCACGAATGCTTCACCCATAGCGCGGCCGCACTGGATCTGGCCGAACGCCTGCAGACCCCGATTTTTGTCATGACCGATCTGGACATCGGCATGAACCAGCGGCTGTGCAAACCGTTTGTCTGGGACGATGACAAGGAATACGATCGCGGCAAAATCATGACCGCACAGGAGCTCGAAGCCGGCAAACCGTTTGGTCGCTACCGCGACGTAGATGGCGACGGCATCCCATGGCGCACATTGCCAGGCACGCACCCCAGCAAAGGTGCTTTTTTTACCCGGGGCACCACCCGCAACCCGCAAGCCATGTACTCCGAGGCGGGGCCAGACTATATCTACAACATGGAGCGCCTGATCCGCAAGTTTAAAACTGCTGCAGATCTAGTGCCGCAGCCCATTTTCCGCAAGGCGACAGAGGCCACCAAGCTGGGGGTCATCTACTTCGGCTCCACCACTCCGGCCATGCGTGAAGCACTGGATGTGCTTGATAGCACTGGTGTGCATGTGGACGCAATGCGGCTCTGTGCGTTTCCGTTTCCTGCGTCGGTCGCACAGTTCATTGCCGAACACGACAAGGTATTTGTGGCCGAGCAGAACCGCGATGCACAAATGCGCTCCATGCTCATTAACGAGCTGGATGTGAATCCAGCCAAGCTGGTGCGTGTACTGCACTACGACGGCACTCCCATTACCGCGCGTTTCATCATTCGAACCATTCGCGACAGCGTGCAAAAGGAGGCTGTATGACTTTTATCGCCAAACCCCGTCTGCACCACCCCACGCTACACACCAACAAGGTTGGCTATACACGGCGCGACTACGAGGGTCGCATCTCAACCTTGTGTGCGGGCTGCGGTCACGATTCGATTTCGGCAGCCATCATTCAGGCGTGCTGGGAGCTTGACATTGAGCCGCACCGCGTGGCGAAGCTCTCGGGTATCGGATGCAGTTCCAAAACACCGGATTACTTCCTCGGCGCGTCCCACGGGTTCAACACGGTGCATGGGCGCATGCCCTCGGTGCTGACCGGTGCCAATCTGGCGAACCGCCAGCTGCTGTATCTGGGTATTTCGGGTGATGGGGACTCGGCCTCCATTGGTTTGGGCCAGTTTGCCAACGCTATGCGCCGCGGTGTGCGTATGGCCTACATTGTTGAAAACAACGGGGTTTACGGTTTGACCAAAGGGCAGTTTTCGGCCACCGCAGACCGTGGATCAAAAAGCAAAAAAGGGGTCGTCAACAGTGACAGCCCAGTGGACCTGGTTGGCATTGCGCTCCAGTTGGGCGCGACCTATGTGGCACGAAGTTTCTCCGGGGACAAGGCGCAACTGGTGCCGCTCATCAAAGGGGCTATGGCCCACGGTGGCGCGGCCTTCATTGACGTCATCAGCCCCTGCGTGACCTTTAACAACCACGGCGGCAGCACCAAGAGCTACGACTATGTGCGCCAGCACAATGAAGCAGCAGGTCGCATAGACTTCATATCGCCGGGGAGCGAAATCACCACCGACTATCCGCCCGGCAGCGTGGTGGATGTTGAACAGCACGACGGTTCCGTATTGCGCCTGCGCAAGCTTCATGCCGATTACGACCCCACGGACCGCTATGCGGCGATGAGTTACATGCAGTCGCATGCAGCTTTGGGAGAGGTCGTTACCGGCCTTCTCTATATTGACCCGCTGGCCACTGACCTGCATACGGCCCTCAACACCAGTGCCGCCCCACTAAACACCTTGAAGGCCGCTCAGCTGAATCCCGGCACCAAGGCGCTCGACAAGATCAACGCCGCACTACGCTAAATCGTTCCAGGAGCCCACTATGACTGAACGCACTGTTTTTCAATCCATGGCCCAACGGCATGTAGTCAGCGTGCTGCCCACAGCGACGGTATACATGGCTGCCTGCGTGATGACCCGGGCCAACAGCAGTAGCTTGCTGGTGATTGATGCGGCCAACACCATGCAGGGCATCGTTACCGAGCGTGATTTGATGGCCCGTGTGCTGGCAAAAGCCCTTGATCCCAGCAGTACCACGGTGGCCGACATCATGACGCGAAGTCCACAGTGTGTGACGCCGGAAACCAAGGTTGCCGACGCGGTGCTGATCATGATTGAGCGCGGTTTCCGGCACTTGGCTGTGGTGTCAGCGGACACCAACAAGATCCTGGGTGTTTTTTCAGTGCGTGATGCTCTCCCCCGCGAAGTGACTGCTGCGGTCAGTCTGGCCGAATTCAACGAGCAGGTCAACGACGCGCTGGGCTAACTTAGGCCAACAAAGTATCTGCGCTGACGTAGGCGTAGCCCAGATCGCGCGCTACCGCCTCGTAGGTAACCTTGCCTTCGCAGACATTCAACCCCGCCTTCAGGTGGGCATTGTCCTTAAGGGCCTGCTTCCAGCCCTTGTCGGCGAGCGCGACGGCGTAGCCGATGGTGGCGTTGTTCAGCGCGAAAGTTGAGGTGCGCGCCACTGCGCCAGGCATGTTGGCCACGCAGTAATGCACCACGCCGTCCACCACATAGGTGGGCTCAGCATGGGTAGTGGCATGGGCCGTTTCGAAACAGCCACCCTGGTCGATGGCAACGTCCACCACCACAGCGCCCTTTTTCATGCGCGAGATCATTGCCCTGGTCACCAGTTTGGGCGCTGCAGCGCCGGGAATCAGCACACCACCGACCACGAGGTCTGCATCCAGCACGGATTCTTCCACGCTATGGGCGGTGGAGTACAGCGTATGGATGCGGTTACCGAAAATCAGGTCGAGCTGGCGCAAACGGTCCACGTTCTTGTCGAGCACGGTGACGCGTGCGCCCATGCCAACGGCCATTTGCAGTGCATGGGTTCCCACCACGCCGGCGCCCAGAATGACGACGTGTGCCGCAGCCACACCGGGCACGCCGCCGAGCAGAATGCCCATGCCGCCTTTGGATTTTTCCAGGTGGGCAGCGCCAGCCTGAATGGCCATGCGACCGGCCACTTCGCTCATGGGCGCAAGCAGCGGCAAGCCACCGCCGGGTCCGGTGATGGTTTCGTACGCAATGCAGACTGCGCCGGATTTGATGAGCGCAGCAGTTTGCTCGGGATCGGGAGCGAGGTGCAGGTAGGTGTACAGAATCTGGCCGGGGCGCAGCATGGCGCACTCCAGTTGCTGTGGTTCTTTGACCTTGACGACCATTTCGGATTGGGCAAACACTTGCGCAGCATCGGCGGCCAGTGTGGCACCGGCAGCAACGTACTGCTCGTCACTCAGGCCAATGAGGGCGCCGGCGCCTTCTTGCACCAGCACTTTGTGGCCACGCGAAGTGAGTTCGCGCACGCTGGCCGGTGTGAGGCCTACGCGGTATTCGTGGTTCTTTATCTCTTTGGGTAAACCGATCTGCATGGTGTGCTCCTGTATGTTTTGTGAACAACGCAGTGTGCACGCAGCGTCTGGTGGTGCAAAGCAAAATCATAAATTTCTCGCTTTGATTAGTAGAACTTATAGAGCGCCAAGCAGCTTACGAATGTGACCTAGCTTGATGGATGTCAAATCGTTTGACCTGCGTTGGCCGAACAATGGGTTTCCATTTGCAACTGCAGGGACAGCCCATGCTACAAATCAGAATTCACGGACGGGGTGGTCAGGGAGTCGTAACCGCAGCAGAAATGCTGTCGGTTGCCGCCTTCGAGCAGGGGCGACATGCCCAGGCTTTTCCCAGCTTCGGCTCCGAACGTACCGGAGCTCCGGTGGTGGCTTTCTGCCGCATCGATGACCGGGAAATCCGCTTGCGCGAACCCATTCTGGCCCCCGACGTACTCATCGTGCAGGACCCTACATTGCTGCATCAGGTAGATGTTTTTCAGGGGCTGCACCCGGATGGCTACGTATTGATCAACAGCAAACGCAGTTTCCACGATCTAGGTCTGGCAGACATCGAAAAACGCTACCGCGTGGAGCGCTTGACCACGGTTCCGGCGACGGAGATTGCACTGAAACATCTGGGTAGACCCCTTCCCAACGCAGTGCTTCTGGGCGGCTTTGCAGCGTTGTCGGGGCTCATCACACTGGATGCCGTGTCGCATGCCATAGGCGAGAAGTTCAGCGGCAAGGTTGCTGCCGGCAACGTAGCTGCTGCAGCGGAAGCTTTTGAGTACATCAAGCGCGAACTGGAGGAGTTGGCCCATGCTTAAACAAATGGAAGGCTCCCAGGCGGTAGCCCAGGCCGTGGCGCTGGCGCGCCCTGAAGTCATTTGCGCATACCCGATCTCGCCTCAGACGCACATCGTGGAAGGTTTAGGCGGACTCGTGAAAGACGGTTCACTCAACCCCTGCGAGTTCATCAACGTGGAGAGCGAGTTTGCCGCCATGAGCGTTGCCATCGGCTCTTCTGCTGCAGGCGCCCGCACCTACACTGCCACGGCCAGTCAGGGTCTGCTGTTCATGGCCGAAGCGGTATACAACGCGTCCGGACTGGGCTTGCCGATTGTGATGACGGTGGCCAACCGCGCCATCGGTGCCCCCATCAACATCTGGAACGACCACAGCGACTCCATGAGCCAGCGCGACTGTGGATGGATCCAGCTGTTTGCCGAGAGCAACCAGGAAGCGGTGGACGTGCACCTTCAGGCCTTCAAGTTGGCCGAAGAGTTGTCTATGCCGGTCATGGTCTGCATGGACGGCTTCATCCTGACCCATGCCTACGAGCGGGTCGACATTCCCGACCAGGCAGATGTCGATGCATTCCTCCCGCCCTATGAACCACGCCAGGTGCTGGACACTTCGGACCCGGTATCCATCGGCGCCATGGTCGGACCGGAAGCCTTCATGGAAGTGCGGTATCTGGCACATGCCAAACAGTTAATGGCACTGGATGTGATCCCCCGTATTTCCGAGGAGTTCAAGGCCCGCTTCGGGCGCAACTCCGGTGGTCTGATCCGCACATACAAAACCGAAGGTGCTGACACCATCGTCATTGCCTTGGGCTCCGTCCTCGGCACCATCAAAGACACGATTGACGAAATGCAGGCCGACGGTATCAAGATCGGCGTTCTGGGCATACAGTCCTTCCGTCCCTTCCCTATCGCTGCAGTGCGTGCCGTACTGCAAGGCGCCAAGAAGTTTGTGGTGCTGGAGAAGAGCTTCTCCGTGGGCCTGGGTGGTGTGGTGTCCACCGACGTTCGCCTGGCCATGACCGGCATCGGCCTGAAGGGCTTCACCATCATCGCCGGCCTGGGTGGACGCGCGATCACCAAGGCTTCGTTGCATCGCGCATTTCGCGAAGCAGTGGCAGACACCTTGGAGCAGACCACCTTCCTGGACCTGGACTGGCGCATCGTCAACCGCCAGCTGGAGCGCGAAGCCCAGATAAGGCGCAGCGGACCCATTGCCGAAAACCTCCTGCGCGACGTTGGCGCAATTGCTTCCAAGGTGGCCTGACATGACACAACCCATCAAGTTCTACCAGACTGGCACCTTCACCGTCGGCAACCGCCTGCTCACGCCGGAGCAGCGCTCTGTACAAGCCTCTGAGGAGCGTACCAACTCCATCAACTCGGGACACCGGGCCTGCCAGGGTTGCGGCGAGGCACTGGGCGCGCGTTACGCTGTGGACGCCGCAATGCGCGCTACGAACGGACAGATCATTGCGGCCAATGCGACGGGTTGCCTTGAAGTGTTTTCCACGCCCTATCCGGAAACTTCCTGGCAGTTGCCATGGATTCACTCATTGTTCGGCAACGCAGCTGCAGTAGGCACCGGCATCGCTGCTGCTTTGAAAGTCAAAGCCACTAAAGCGGGCAAGCCGAAAAGCGATTCGCGCGTGATCGCGCAGGGAGGCGACGGTGGCACCACCGACATCGGCTTTGGTTGTCTGTCAGGCATGTTTGAGCGCAACGACGATGTGCTCTACATCTGCTACGACAATGAGGCTTATATGAACACTGGCGTTCAGCGCAGTTCAGCGACGCCTGGCGGTGCCCGCACCGCAACGACGATGGCAGTAGGAGATCATCCTGGTGAGAACTTCGGGCAAGGCAAGAACCTGCCGCTGATCGCCATGGCGCACGAGATTCCCTATGTGGCAACCGCCACCGTGGCGAACCTGCGCGACCTGGAAGCCAAGGTCGAAAAGGCCATGAGCATACGCGGCGCGCGTTACCTGCACATTCTGGTGCCCTGCCCGCTCGGTTGGGGGGCAGCCAGCCACGACACCATCAGGCTCGCAAGATTGGCGTGCGAGACCGGCATCTTCCCGGTGTTTGAAGCCGAGCGCGGTGAGATAACCCATGTGAGCAAGATCCGTCACCGTGTTCCGGTCGAGGATTACCTGAAATTGCAAAAGCGGTTTGCGCACATTTTTGCCGGCGACGGTCATCCCGAGATGCTGCAGGCCATTCAGGCCGATGCGGACCGAAATATCCGCCGTTTCAATTTGCTGGACGAGAAAGTAGAGGCCTGAGATGCAGAAGCCTTTTGCCATTACCCTGGACCCAGGTTCTTCACTGGCCAACAAAACCGGTTCATGGCGCACCGAGCGCCCAGTCTATGTAGACCGCCTGCCGCCCTGCAACGCACAGTGTCCCGCAGGGGAAGACATCCAAGGCTGGCTGTTCCATGCCGAGAGCGGTGATTACGAATCTGCCTGGAAGCACCTCACCAAAGACAACCCCTTTCCCGCGACTATGGGTCGGGTTTGTTACCACAGCTGCGAAGGGGCATGTAACCGTGCGCAGGTGGATGAAGCGGTGGGTATCAACTCGGTAGAACGCTTTTTGGGGGATGAGGCGCTGAAAAAGGGCTGGAAACTGCCTGCGCCCGAAGCCGAGACCGGCAAGCACATTCTGGTGGTGGGGGCTGGGCCTTCGGGCATGTCGGCGGCCTACCATTTGCGCCGGCTGGGCCACAAGGTTACTGTCAAGGAGGCTGGGCCCTTGATGGGCGGCATGATGCGCTTTGGCATACCGAAGTACCGTCTACCGCGCGACGTGCTGGACGCCGAAATGCAGCGTATTGTGGACATGGGAGTTACCGTCCAACTCGGAACCAAGGTCGCTGACATTGCCCAGACCATGAAGGACGGAGGCTTTGACGCAGCCTTTTTGGCGGTCGGCGCACACATTGCCAAGCGCGCCTTTATTCCTGCCAAAGATTCGTCACGCATTCTGGATGCGGTTTCGGTATTGCGTTCCATGGAAGGCGAAGACCAGCCCATGCTGGGTCGCAAGGTGGTGGTGTACGGAGGCGGAAACACGGCCATTGATGTGGCTCGCACGGCCAAGCGCCTGGGTGCGACGGAAGCCATCATCGTGTACCGCCGCACCCGCGAAAAAATGCCGGCGCATGATTTTGAAGTGGAAGAAGCGCTCGAAGAGGGCGTGATGGTCAAGTGGTTGTCGACCATCAAGAACGCCGGGGACGGCGCGCTCACCATCGAGAAAATGAAGCTCGATGAAAAGGGGAACCCGCAACCCACCGGTGAATTTGAAACGCTAGAGGCCGACTCGGTCGTGTTGGCACTGGGCCAGGACGTTGACTTGTCTTTGCTGGAAGGCGTGAGCGACCTGGAAGTGAAGGATGGCGTGGTGCAGGTCAACCTGCAGACCATGATGACCGGCCACCCCGGTTTGTTTGCAGGCGGTGACATGGTGCCTGCGGATCGCAATGTGACCGTTGCCATTGGGCACGGCAAAAAGGCTGCGCGCAATATTGACGCCTGGCTCCGCGGCGTCACAGTAGCGCCAGTCCACAAACATGCAGTAGCGACGTTTGACCGCATCAACCCCTGGTACTACAGCGATGCGCCGAAGACTATTCGGCCCCAACTCGACATTGCCCGGCGAACCAGCAGCTTTGATGAAGTACAGGGTGGCCTTACCGAGAGCAATGCCCTGTTTGAAGCCCGCCGTTGCATGAGCTGCGGCAATTGCTTTGAATGTGACAACTGCTATGGCGTGTGCCCGGATAACGCGGTCATCAAACTGGGGCCTGGCAATGGGTTCCAGTTCAATTACGACTATTGCAAAGGCTGCGGCATTTGTGTGTCGGAATGCCCCTGCGGATCGATTGAGATGGAGCCGGAACCAACCTAGTTTTTCTCTAGGACGACTAATGCTCATTCGAAACGCCTCGTCTTCTGCGTTAATCTGCCGATAAAGAGAGTAAGGTCCAGAAAAGAAAGATAAATATGAAAACCTATCTCGCCCCAAAACCTCAATACCCTGATTCAGTAAGGCGACAAGAAGTGCCTGAACTGGCGCTGCGCCTTGCAGAAGTGGAAACTACGACTCGTCCATCCAGAGAGTACTCGGCAATGGTGATGTTTCGGCAGGATGACACGGGATGGATGAACCGCAAGTCCGAGCACCTCAAGCAGTCAAGAGTGCTGCACTAAGTTGGTGATGCGCTACTTGCGCATCGCGTTATAGCCTCGCAAGACGTAGGAAGTTGTCTTTAAGGGAATGTTCTTGATTCCCGGTGGCATCCACACCGGGGAATTCAATGAGACTCTTGTTGCCCACCGAATGACGGGGCGCAGCCAGCTTGGCGTGGGGACAATTCTCGGCGTTTGCTTCATATCAAGCAGTTTGACATCAATTGGGTAACCAGACGCAACTGGGGTCAATTCAAGGAAAACGAAAGTACATGTTTGGCATGCTTAACGCTTGGCCTGCAAGCACGCTAAGTTTTCGACAACAGTGCTTTCGCAGCCTTGATGCGCAGTGACATTTCTACCGATTTGTCATTCATCACACTGAGCAGAAATCGTTTGGCCTCCAGCGCGTAGGACTCAGTTGGTGCTTGGGAAATTAAGTCCAATGGCGCCGGGGAATCGAGGGGGAATTCACTATTTCTGGCGATTCGATCCAACTCTGATTGAAATGCCTCAGGCGTGATGCTTTCAAGCCCTGACAGCACCTTGCCCTGAGCCTCGGGGCTCGGGCATACGTCCAACCAGGGGCTGCCGGTAAATATCGATGCCAGGTCGGGCGCAACGTAGGCCGACCATACTCCCGTTTCCTGAAGTGCCGGAACCGCGCGAACGTGGTGGGCCTCGCTGGGCATCAAACTGATGCGTTTTGGATCAATGTTGCCAAGATACTTTTGGATGAGCGCCTCCAGAAATTGCCTCGCTTGAGAAAGCAGAACCGCTTTTTGCAGCGAGAACCAGAGCTGAAAGCCGTCCGCGCCAGATACGACGATGGCCGGTGCAGGAAGCCCCAGTTCGGTCTGCACCCGCCGCCACACCTCAGAAATCGCGCTCCAGTCAGCTGGCCTTGCCAACTCCAGGACCAAACACCGTGTGCAGCCGTCCTGTGTCAGAAGGCAAATTCCCTCACCCTCAATGTGAGGGTGGCCGCCATCACCATAGTGGTAAAGGCGTTCCAGTTCTGATTCCAATAAATTCATAAGCAAAGGGAGCGATTGCTCAGGTCAGCGCTGCGGCTGAATCAACGGGGGATTTCGACAGACTCTGAAGACTCCGCTGCCACGGCCTTTTTAAGCAGGATGATTGCCATGCCGACCTCCATGGACGCAGCACTGAATTGGGAGTTTCTGCCAATCATGGCAATGGAGGTCTCGGTGTTTTTGGCATTGACGATGCCCGCAACGATACTGGTGACGTGGTGAAAGTCTTTGTGCTTCTCTACCAGCGTGGTGAACTCGGGCTTGTGGCCATACAGACGTTTTCCTTCAGAGTAAATCCAGGTTCCCAGTTCACAGCAGTCGTCGCGTTTGATTTTTACTGCGTCTAACACCTCGCCGGTCTCTACAGCGGCAAGCAGCTTGGACTTCCAAATTGAATGCGCTTCCAACGCTTGATCCAAGGACGTAACTGCTTTTTGGGTTCCCATGGCAGGCGATTCTATCGACGATGCTCAAAGTAGTGCAAAGGCAAATCAATCACTCGGTCACATACAAAGAAAAGGGTGACTCGAAAGTCACCCTTTTGGATGGGTTAGCTACGCGAAGCGTCTATCTTTGAAAGAAATCGTGGATTTGTATTCTTCCACGCTACCCACCCGCTTTATGCTTGCCCAGGTACCCTTGTAATAGGGAACCACGTTGCGGTCTACCCATTCGGTCACCACATCGCCATGCACACCTTTCACATAGCCAAACAGCATGAAGGTGTGTCCCGGTTTAATGGACTTCAGTGGGTACGCCATTGCATACGTGCTTCCGTAGTCGTTGAACACCTCGACTACATCGCCGCCATTGACGCCCATTTGGCGGGCATCGTCCGGATTCATTTCGATAAATGCCATCGGAATGCGATCACGCACAAAGCTGTTGTATTGGTCGTGGTAAGCGGTTTGCCAAACTTCATTTGCCCGCCCGCCGTTGATCCAGTACTTGTGCTTGGCCTTTTGTGCCGCAACAGGTTTTGGCAGCCCATTCCACGGTGCCGGTTTGAACTCAGCGCGGCCATCCTTGGTATCAAACTTGCCGTCATCGTAGTGAATTTCGGTGCCTACCAGTTTGTCACCTTCGACCCGCTTGATCGGTAGTTGAACGCCGTTGGTACCAGCCTTGCGCAAAAGGGCATAGGTTGCGAGATAGCCCGTGTCACCACCCTGGCTATCAATGGGACCAACGCCGGGGCGACCTGCCCGACGGAAGCCATCGTTGAAGGCGTCCTCTTCAGACTTCCACTCAAATCCCTCAAACCGCTTGGCCATATCAGCTTTGCCGTCACGCAGGTACAGACGTTTGAGCTCGTTGGCAATGTCGGCTGCGATCAGGCAATCTGCCTTGGCCGTGCCGGGAGCATCCATGAATTTCTCCGAAAGGCGTAAGCGGCGCTCACCGTTCATGGATGTGAGGTTGATCTCACCAGGATGAGCTGCTGGCAGCATCAGATGGCAATCTTCAGCAATGGTGGTGGGATAGAGGTTCATGGCTGCGATGAACAGGCCACCTTTGTTTTTGCAAGCGTCGTAAATCACATCGACCAATTGCTCGTTTGTTGCTCCCTTGGCGCTAGCGATGGCGTCATTGACGATACGTGCACGACGGCGCAAGGACAAGCGATGCTGCTCTGCATTGAGTGTGGTCTGGAACGGATTTGTTCCCCACAGGGTGTACATCAGTCCCTTGCCGTTGATGACTTCTTGGTCGATGTAGATTTTCTTGTCGCCTGGATAGGGAGGACGTGTGTAACCCTCCTGGTGACCACCCAAACGGCAGACACCAGTTCCGCGGCGGCCGACGTTCTGCGTTGCCAGAACCAGTCCAACCAAGGCACTTTGAATCACGTAGTTGTCGTTGCCCCAAATGATTCCCTTTTCGTATGCATGGAAGGTGCGGGGTCGATGTCCAGACGCTTTTGGCTTATAGGCCCACTCAGCTGCTTTCTTGAGCTTGTCGACAGAAATGCCTGTGGCTTTGGAGCCGTCTTCGAGCGACATCATATTGGTCTTGACGGCATCGTCAAATCCTTTGGTGTGCCTGGCAATAAAGTCTTTGTCGTGCCAACCCTGCGCTACAACGTAGCTGAACAGTGTGTTGAACAACGCGGTGTCTGAGCCTGGTTCGATGTCTAGGTGCAGCACGTTATCCTTGCCTGCAACCTGCTCACTGATGGCAACCGTAGCGGTGCGACGTGGATCGACAATGATCAATTTGGCAGCAGCGGCAGTTTCACCCGGGAACCACTTTTTCTTCTTGTCCACTGTTCCGCCATTGAGGTTTTTGACCCAATGGTTCAGGAAGTAGTTGGACTGGGTTTCGTACGGATTGGCACCTGTGCAAATGATGGTGTCTGACAACTGCGCATCTTCGTAGCTGTTGTTAAGTTCGCCCACACCCATTTCCCGCGTTGCGTGGCACTCGGAGTTGTAGGCAGGACGGTTGTGGATACGGACCATAGGTGTCTGCAAAGCACTGAACATCAACTTGCCGGTTCCCCAGGTGTTCTCAAAGCCGCCACCCGCACCGCCGTGGTCGAAGCAGTCATAGAGCAGCCCGGAAGGTCCGTCGTTATCCAGAATCTTTTTGGTCAGCCCTGCGTAAACAGCCATAGCAGTGTTCCATCCGGTGTCAAACCACTGGTCGCCACGGTAAATGCGCGGGGTTTTCAGACGCTCTTTGGCGATGCCGTCGTGAGCGTACATGTAGGAGGCCATCTTGCCGCCACGGGTCGAGGACAAGCCGTTGTTCACGACACACTCTTTATCAGGAACGATCATGATGTTCCAGCGCTTACCGGCTTTGTCGGTAATGGTGTTGGTCATGGCCTTGGTCATGGTGATGGCCAATGGCGGAACCTGTTTGGTGAAGTCCACACCCAGCGCGTTCTGGCTGGCGGCCCGGCCACCCTCCTTGTTGGCGTCCCACTTGTAAACGTGGTAGCCGCATCCGACGATGCAGAAGTGGCATGTCATGTTGCTCTTCTGAGCATCTTTCGGCGGGAGCGCAATGCGATCGTTGATATTTGTCGACATGGTTTGCTCCTTACAAGATGTTGGATTGACGACCGTAGATCAAGCCGTCAACGCCGGTGGCATGGACAGAGTCTGTTTTGGCGTCGTATTCGAGTTTGATCTGGGGCAGGTTCTCAGTGGCTTGGCCACAAACCATCTGGCCGTTGGTTTCGACATCAAACATCGAAAAGTGGCAGCCGCACTTCATCGTCTTGGTGCCACCGTCATACACAACGGGGCAGCCCATGTGGGTGCACAAGGAGCTGTAGGCAACGACATCTCCGTTGGGACCCACACCACCGGGTACGGTGGAACCAATACGGATGGCGTAACAGGGAGAGCTCGCATCGGGATAGCTGAAAGCGACCGCCTGGTTCACGGGCATCTTGCTGGCAATACCAATCGCTTTTTTGGGATATGGCAGCGTAGTCACCGACGCAGATACCGCCGGGGTAGCCGCCTCGGCATTCCGAATTGGGATTACGACTGCGCCTACTGCAGCAGCTGCGGTACCACCCGACTTCAAAAAGAAGCGGCGACCAACTTTGACTTCATCATCCATGTTGTCTCCTCAATGTTGAAAAATAACTCTGGATATTTGCAAGTCATGTGCCAAGCAGAAAGTCCAATTAAATCAATAACTTACAAAGCTTGTCTTGCAATAGCGGGAGCATTTGGTAACATCAGCGGTAAATAGACGTTACGAATTCGTAACCAAAGGGAGACTTATCCATGCAGCGTCGAGCTTGCCTGCAAGCACTTGCAACCTCGGGGTGGGTGGCACTGGAGTCCGCGAATGCGGCTCAGCAGAACCAGCTGAGGATAGGGTTGACCCCAGTGATCTTGGCAGACCAAGCGGCATTCCTGTCAAGGTGGGGCAGATATCTGTCTGAGCGAACCGGGTGCGATGTGTCGTTCATCGCAAGAGAATCTTATCAACCCATTCTCGACCAACTCTTTTCTGCCCAGATTGACGCTGCTTGGATATGCGGCTACCCGTATGTGCGCCACGAGTCGCAACTCGCAATGCTATGCGTTCCACTTTACATGGGTAGACCTTCCTACCAGGCGTACCTGATCCGCGCTCGCAAGGGGACACAACAAATCGCGGGCTGGGCTGATCTCAAAGGAAAAGTTTTGGCCTACTCCGACCCTCTCTCAAACTCAGGGTGGTTGGTGGCCCAGGTGGAAATGGCAAAGGTGGGTATTGATCAACGCGAACTCACAAAAACATTCTTTGCTCATGGACACCGCAATGTGGCCGAGGCCGTTGCCTCACAACTTGCCAACGCAGGATCCATTGATGGCTACGTCTGGGAAACCATGATGCAACAGAAGATGGCAGCGGCGGCCCGAACCGAAGTCATCTGGAAGTCAGAGCCTTTTGGTTTTCCGCCGCTGGTCACACTGCGTGGCTCGCGCCACCCGTTTATTGCACCACTTCAGAAAGCACTCATGTCAATGGCTGACGATGCCGCAGGTAAAGACCTGCTGAGTGCACTAAACCTTTCGGGTTTTACAACGGGACAAGCGCAGTTTTTCGACTCTATTCGTCAACAGGCCAGATTGGTCGCTGGCAGCGGCGTGGTGAGCTGATGTTCAGACGTCTGCCCTACCGAATTCAGATACCTGTCGGATTGTCTGCGGCCATATTGGTGACGGCTGTTCTGGTGACGGCGGTGTCAGCACGCCTATATGCAAGCAAGGCGCGGCTTGAGACCTTGTCGACGCTGGACAGAGGCGTGGTACTGATCGTTGCACAAGCAAGGCCACTATTGGCCGCAGACGACACATGGAGGATGTTCTCGCTGCTCCGAGACGCTGCGGCTTTGATCCCCGGTGGTTCCGAAGGCAAAGGCCGTATTGCAGTGCTTGATTCACAGGGAAGGGTATTTGCTTCCTCAGAACCATCCCTTTTGGAAACAGGACGATTTCTGCTTGGAACCAACTGGCGCGGCATACGAATGACGCCCCCCGAAAACCCAGTAGAAACCCAGAAACTTGACATGCCTGACGGCGCAGTTGTAATGATGGCATCGATTCGCAGCGACGATGGTCAGGTTTTGGGACATGCCTTCATGGAAGTAGATGCTTCCGCCTTCACCCCAGATTGGGTCACGCTCGCCAACACGGCACTTATTGGAGTGGTTCTGGCGGTGATCCTGCTGGTGCCCATTGGATGGCTGGTTGGAGGCCAGATGACACAGCCGGTTGCCCGGCTCATTAAGGCCATTGAACGTATAGGCCATGAGCCGCCCCATGAGCTGAAGGCATCAGTCCCTCAGACTATTGATCCTGAGTTAGGACGCATTGGCAGCGCCATCATTCAGCTACTCAATGAGTTGGAGCAACGTGAGAAAGCAGAGTCGCGTGCGTTGTCGGCTGAACGCCTTGCTGCGGTGGGAAGGATCACAGCTGCTGTGGCGCATGAAATCAACAATCCTTTGATGGGACTGCTCACCGCCACCCAGACCATGCGAATCCATGGAGATTCGCAAGCCACCCGAATCAAATCCTTGGACCTGCTGGACCGCGGTCTTCAGCAAATCCGAACCACTGTCGCAGCCCTTTTGCCGCAGGCCCGCATAGAAGATAGACCCTTGGTGCCGGGGGACCTTGATGACATCGTGACATTGGTCCAGGCGACGGCGGACGCATACGCTACCCATCTTGATGTCAACCTTGAAATTGAATCTGCCCTCAGAGTTCCATCTGCACCCATGCGGCAGGTCATGCTGAACTTGCTTCTAAATGCGATCAAGGCGGCAGGCGAGAACGGATTTGTGCAAGCGACCCTGAACGCGGATGCTGTAAATGTTCAATTCCTAGTTACCAATTCCGGGCCTCAGCTCAATGAAGAAAGATTCAAAGCAACACTTGACGCAGAAAGTGGATTAGATCCTCGGGGGTTTGGCCTATGGGTTTGTCGCGAGTTCGCGAGCCATTTCAGGGGCGGGTTCGAGCTTATTGGGCATCCCACAAACACCACGCTTGTCTTTTGGATACCCAATCAAGACGTAACCAAGCCGCAAGTATGAAAAACATCCTGTTGATCGAAGACGACACCATAATGGGTGAGTCGCTTGTGCAGCGTTTTGAACTGGAGGGCTTCGGCGTCCAATGGGCCAGAA
>CAJBMJ010000076.1 GCA_903954045.1 uncultured beta proteobacterium
AAAGTTCTTCACCCAACTCGGGCAGGTCTCGCTGGTGGCAATCCACCAACAACTCCAGCGTTCTGCTTGAACCGCCGTATGCGGAACCGCACGTACGGTGGTGTGAGAGGGCTGAGGGGGCAACCCCTCACCCTACTCGATCGAGCGATTTCAGTGCGAGTATGAATTTATGTAGTCGACGAGATCAAGCCAGCCTGAAATCCTTCAAGGCAAATCTTCTCAAACAATCGGCGGTCATCGTGGACGGGAAAGCCCCACTCATGGTCGTGGTAATGCTGATACTGCGGTGTGGCGCGGCACCAGACACAGCGCGTTACGTGCTGCTCATCGGTAAACAGTCCTGTGGGAGCGGCGGTATCTTCAATCATGCGCGCTATTGTGGCGTCAATACCGTCATGCGGCGCTGTTGCAGGATCAGGGCGATCGTAAGCAGGCGCAAACGCACGTCAATATCGCAGGGCGGCACGCCATGTCTGCAACGGCTGTC
Organism: uncultured beta proteobacterium; assembly: GCA_903954045.1. Lineage (GTDB taxonomy): Bacteria > Pseudomonadota > Gammaproteobacteria > Burkholderiales > Burkholderiaceae_C > Allorhodoferax. The sequence continues at coordinate 488 of CAJBMJ010000076.1, forward strand.
TGCGACCTTCATCCTTAATTTGTAGGACGACAGCCGTCAAAGCTTTGGCCTGAAATTGGGGATTCTTGGGTGGGACCCCAACCTTTGGGAGGATAATTGCTGCGTCGCAACACATTAATCGAGGCCCAACTATGTTCAAGAACACTCCTTTCGAAGCCATCGCCAAATCCATGGCTGAGTCAACGCCCAAGTTTGATCAAACCGCAGCACAGGACGCATTGCGTCAACTTCAAGACAACTTGAAGGCTTGGGCCGATTTGGCTCAAAGCCAAGCTGCCCAGGCGCAAGCGGCAATGATGGAAACGGTTGAAGCGGTAAAAGGTGCCAAAGATCCTCAGGCAGCCTTTGAAGCATTTAAGTCTTCCTCTGAAACGGCAATGGCTTTGTTCCAGAAAAATTTGAAGGATGCCATGGCATTGAGTGTGAATCAATTCAATGAGTCGGTCGATGCAGTGCAAAAGTCACATCCTGCTGGGCAGGCCCTTGCTCCACTCGCGAAGGGCATGAAGACGGCCGCTTCTACAGCGGTGAATACGTTGGAATCAATGATGGAAAAGGGTGCATCTATGACCGCATCGGTGGCGCCAGTGTCAAAAGGCAAGCGCTCTGCAAGCTAATGCTGTGATCTGGGTCAGGTTCTGTAACGAATGGCTGACGAGTTCTAGATACGTTTAGACCTCGAGGCGCATCGTGTCAGGGCCGGTCGCACCGGAATAGAACTCGTTGCCTTAAAGACTCAATTACCGTGGATACCCGGGAGGCTTACCTGGAACTGGGCGTGAACCCCAGTGTCAGCGATTCGGAACTCAAATCAGTCTGGAGACGACTGGTAGCTGCATGGCACCCTGATCGCAATACGTCGAGCGGTGCAAGCCGGCGCATGCAGCAGATCAATAAAGCCTACCAACACATTCGTCAACTGCGCGATGGCAGCAACGAGAGCGCTGACGACGATGCACAGTCTGGCTCCAAAGCGGAGCAGCCTCATGCTTCCACGGCGCCCGAACCAGACTCCCGCGGGAACCCGCATTTCATCAAGGTAGTACTGTCGCTGGAGGAGGCTATTCTGGGTTGTACCCGTACTTTGCGTGGCCACTTGCATCAAACCTGTAGCGCCTGTGTCGGCAAAGGGCGTCGTGTTTTTGCGAGGGCATGCAAGACCTGTCGTGGAAGCGGCGCTGTGCGAAAAGCGGCCCTCTTCGGCTGGTTTTGGAACGAAGAATCGTGCAAGGATTGCGGTGGTGACGGGCGACACCACGAAGCCTGCCTTGCTTGCACGGGCAGCGGAGAAAAAAAACTGGCTTACCGGCGCCGGGTTCGCTTTCCCGCAGGTTTGCGCGCCGGACATGTGCTGAGCGTGCCTGCACCGCGTGAGGGCGAAATCGAGATAGACCTTGAACTCGAGGTGGGGATTGAGCCTCATCCGCTGTTCACTTTGGATAGCGACGGTCTGCTGCGCTGTGAAATGCCTGTTAACGGGTACGCCTGGATGTCCGGGCGTTGGGTAGAGGTTCCGACCCCCACCGGAATGCAACAAATGCGTCTGAACCGAAGTGCTTTGACCTATAGGTTGGGCGGTCAGGGTTTCCCGACTTCACTGCGCGGGACACGAGGCGACTATTTGGTGAAAGTCGTTCCCGTGTTCCCGCAGCACAGCGATCCCGAGCAGGAGGCCCTGCTGGATACTCTGATTGCCAGATCATCGGATGCGGCTAACGCCGATCGATCACAACCGCTAGGGCAATGGCAACGACGACTCAAGCGCTGGAACTCCAAGCATAGAGCTACTGAGTAAATTTCAGCCAAGACGGACAGTCGTCACTTTTCAAGTGCATGCCTGTCATTCGATCAAAAGCGTGGCCAGGCCAGAAACTTCTGAAATTCAGCATCGGGAACCAGAGAACCGCCCGTAGTCCAGACCACATGTGTCGTTAACGGGTTGCATTTGTCAGCTAACCACCGGATGCCAGAAAACCCCGCTGCGGCAGACGGTTCAATTCGAATTCCCTCTGTTGAAAACAATAGCTGGAGATGCTGGAAAAGCGTGGCATCTTCAACGGTGAAGACGCCGGCCAGAATACTTTTCATGCATTCGGCCGCGAGTAAAGAGGCTCTGGGAACAGCCAGCCCATCGGCCTCAGTCCTGTTGTTCAGACCAAAGTCATAAATCGAGGGATGTTTCGTCATGCCTGTAAGCATTTGCACCAGAAAACACGGCGACTGCACCGGCTCCGCAAAGTAGCAACGTACATGTCTTCCAAAAACATGGTGCAAACCCCACGCAATGCCAGAGGGCGCTCCTCCTACGCCGCAGGGGATGTAAAGACACAACGGGTGCCCGGCATCAACCTGTATGCATCGTTCCTGCAACTGCTTTTGAAAGTGGAAGGCCGATGCTGCATATCCGAGGAAAAGCGAGGTTGAACGCTCATCATCTACGAAGTGGCATAGGGGATCGGACTCTGCAAGTAGCCGACCCTGGAAAACGGCTTGTTCGTAGTCTCCGAAATGTTCAACAACCTGCACGCCAAGGCTCCTCAGGCGGGTCTTCTTCCAGTTTTTGGCTTCACTGGACATGTGCACTACTGCACGAAACCCCAAGGCAGCAGCCATCACTCCAATGCTCATGCCCAAATTTCCAGTTGAGCCAACTGCGATTTGGTATTGCGAGAAGACTTCTCTGGCAGGAGCTTGCAGCAGGGACAGGATGTCATCCTCCAGTGAGAGGAGATTATGTTTTTGGGAAATCTGTTCAGTGACTTCCAGAACCTCATGGAACCCACCACGTGCCTTGACTGACCCAGCTACCGCAAGAGCGTGGTCAGCTTTTACCCACAATTGCCCACACGTCGAAGGCAGTTCTAGGGCATTCTGCATCGCTGGCACTGGGACCAGATCCGACTCGATCTGACCATTGACAGTAGCCAACTCTGGGAAAAGTTGGGCCAACAGCGGAGCAAACGTTTTGAATCGCTTCTCGGCTCGCCGGATAGCTTCCAGTCCAATCGCGTTGCCCTCATAATGTTCTGGCAAGTCGCTCTGCGTCTTCTGATTGAGGAGAGGGTTACTCCAGAAAACGGGCAATGCGGCGGACAGGGAAGTCAGTAGGTCAGGCATTCCTGGATGTTATCCAGTTGCCAAGGGTTTTCAGCCACACTCGATTGCATCCCCTGATTAGACTTCATGGCTGAAAATTTCGGAAGAATGACAAATGTGATGAACCTCCACAAACATGACTGACACATAAGCGACGGCTATTTTGAGAAACGATCAACGTAATAACCACATCAGTATCAAATTGCGCTATCTGCTGGCCGACGGATGGGAGTCGCTTGAGGCTCTTGACTGGAATTCAGTAGGATTCAATTTTTACGCTGACCATGACATTCGCGATGACGTGTTGCATCTCAAGCGCGGTTTGATTCGCCTGGATGGAAGCATAGTTTGGCGGGCACGTGCCAATGACAGCGAAGTGTTGTTGGGTATTCTGATTAACGAATTGCTTTATGAGGCATCGCAGGCTGCTTCGATCAATCCTATCTAGCTGAAGCTGGCTTTCCTGTTGGGGACCCTTCTGATCCTGGGCCGGTAATCAGGGAGGTAGGGTGCTCCTACGAGCGCCCCACTCGTCTACGGGATGAGGTGATAGCCACCGCTAGAATTTCACAAGTAGGTCGGACAAGTTTTCGAATGGAATACGCAATATGGAGTCACGGCTTGGTTGCTCGCGCACACGCGGTATGCGTATGGTTCGTCAATTCATCCAATCAAAAACAAATTGTCCCTGATAGTCTGCGCAAACTGGCCATTGAGAGGGACGGGGCGATAAACAGTTGATCAGACAAGCGGCGCCTGTGTCTCTAACACTACCCGGCAATTGCGCAGGCGGATGCAGCTTGATGATGAAAGCCTACCTTCCGAGGACCTGAGCGACAAGAACGCCCTGAAAACGTTGTCTACTCTATGCATCCGACCAAGCTAGGGTCGGGCGCCATATTGCTCTAGTTCAAATCACAGACCCTGATATATGCGAAGGCGTTTGGCTGCATTTTGCAGATGGGCACCGGCTGCTTTTCGTGCATTGGAAACACTTTGCGCTTCAATAGCTTTAAAGATCGCCTCGTGCTCCTTTTGAACTTGAGCCACCATTTGCGTCGTTTGGGCTGCAGTATTCTTTCGTGCAACACGAATGAGTCGTCGAACGCGACTTTCCAAAAAATCGGAAAAGGCTATGAAATACTCGTTCTGACTTGCACGGATAACTGCGCGATGAAAATCGACGTCCTCTTGAACACCTGACTCAGATAATTTGACCGCACGGTCAAGTGCCTTGAGGCGTTCTCTAATGCTCTCAAGTTGTTCAGGAGTTCGTCTTTCTGCGGCAAGTTCTGTAGCTGCAACCTCCACTGAGAGCAAAAACTCAAACATCCGCGCAAGATTTTCCCGATCATCAAAGTCAGGTTCTATCCGAAACGAACTAGCTCCATCTGGGTTGACGTATTGCCCCTTCCCATGCTGAGACACTACCAGGCCGTCAGACTTCAAAAGGGACAAAGCTTCCCTAATTACTGGGCGACTGACTCCATAAGCATTGCTAAGTGCCTGCTCACTGGGGAGTTTATCTCCTGGCTTAATTTCACCCGAAGAAATTGATGCTCGAAGTCTTCTCGCCACCTCTGTGGGGAGCGAGTCAGCGCGCGGGATGATGAGCTCTTGAGGGTACATGTAGAAATAGATGAAGTGCTAAAAAAATGGTTTGGCGCAGGCATAAGTATCCGTTAAGCGCCCCGACCCTAGTTACGAGATAACAATTAGAAATTCAAAGTTAAGGGTTTTTACTAACTTGTAAGATCACCAGTTGCTCTTATACACTTACGATCAGTCTACATCAAATTCAATCTGACGATGAAGAAAAGACGAAGCCAGGTAGTGGAACGGTTTAGGTCTGACGCCCGAGCTGCCCCGAGAAATGATGTTGAAAGCAAGCAAGACATAAGCGTGAAAGAGACAAGAATGGAAAACCACTTGCATCGGTCGGACAAACTGACAAGGTTACTAACAGAGAGGGCGGTGTGGGCCTTCGATGTCCGGAAAGTGCCGGAGATTGAATCTGTAGATGGGGGGAGAGGCCAAGTGGGACAACGCGTTCCGTTTGTTGGAATGCGGCCGCACTATCAGTGCCTTCGTGTCGTGCGCGGTTGAGGCGGGCCGATGGAAGCCTCTCGCGTCCTGTTGGAATATCGAAACGTCTGGAAGTCATTTCCGGGAGTCATTGCCCTGCGGGACGTGTCTTTCGATCTGCGCGATGGGGAGGTTCTGGCCCTCTGCGGTGAAAACGGGGCGGGTAAGTCCACCATCATCAAACTTGCGGGTGGCATCTATCCGTCGGGCAGCTATGAAGGACATATCGTGCTCGACGGACTACACGCCGAATTCCGCAGCGTGCGGGACAGTGAGAAGGCGGGAATTGCCGTCATTCACCAAGAGCTTGCACTTTGCCCGAACCTTTCCATCGCCGATAACATCTTCCTTGGTCATGAACGCATCAAAGGTGGCCTTATCGATGAAAAGGCCACCGAACTTGCCGCCACGAAACTTCTCGCGCGGGTCGGCCTGCATGAAGCACCCGATGTACTGGTGGGTAAGCTTGGGGTCGGTAAGCAGCAGCTTGTTGAAATCGCCAAGGCTCTTTCAAAGGACGCCCGGATTCTCGTACTCGACGAGCCGACATCCGCACTAAACGACGAAGACTCCGCGCATCTTCTGGACCTGATTTCGCAGCTAAAGACGAACGGTGTCTCAAGCATCATCGTCAGCCACAAACTCAATGAAATCGAGCGGATCGCAGACCGGATCACAGTCATCCGTGACGGCCAGGTCATCGAAACCATCCCGCGCCAGGAGATTACTGAGGACCGGATAATTCGGGGCATGGTAGGGCGCGATATGAGCCATCGCTTCCCGAGCCGAAGCGCCATGATTGGCGAGGAACTGTTGCGGGTCGAGGACTGGACTGCGTTCCACCCCGATGATTCCTCACGCAAGATCGTGAAGTCCGTCAATCTTTCGGTTCGCAACGGCGAGGTTGTCGGCCTTTGCGGGCTGGTGGGCGCCGGCCGGACCGAGTTTGCCCTCAGCTTGTTCGGGCGCTCCTATGGTCAGAATATCTCGGGTAGGGCCTACAAGGCAGGTCAGCCGATCTCGGTTCGGTCCGTCCGCGACGCAATCCGCAGCGGCATCGCCTATGCCACCGAGGACCGCAAGCAGCTCGGCCTGATCCTGGGTGCCAACCTCAAGTTCAATGTCTCGCTGGCGGCGCTCCAGCGCCTCGTTTCCGGTGGACTGATTGACGATCCGCGTGAATGGTCCGTCGCCCAGGGATTCATCCGCGACATGGCGATAAAGGTGCAGTCTGCTGCGTCACAAGTGAGCACCCTGAGCGGGGGGAACCAGCAGAAGGTCATGCTCAGCAAATGGATGTTCACCGACGCGGACGTCCTCTTCCTTGACGAGCCGACACGCGGCATCGATGTCGGCGCAAAGTACGAAATCTACGCAATCATCAACCGTCTCGCCGAGCAGGGAAAGGGCGTAGTCATGATTTCGTCCGAGCTACCGGAGCTGCTCGGCATGTGCGACCGGATAGTCGTTTTCGCCGAAGGCCGTGTGGCTGGTGAAATGCCGGCCGCCGCTGCCGATGTCGAGAGGGTGATGCAACTCATGACAAAAGGAATCCACACATGACTGTACCCGCTTCAAGTAAAAGTGTCCGCGACGTTATCGTTTCAGACCTCCGGCGCAACGCAATGATTGTTGCCCTCATTGTTGTGGTCATTCTGTTTGCGCTGCTCACGAACGGGGTCTCGCTGCGTAGTGCCAACATCTCGAACCTGACGGTGCAGAACGGCTATGTGCTCATTCTCGCAATCGGCATGTTGATGGTGATCCTGGGTGGTCACATTGATCTTTCTGTCGGTGCGATTGCCGGGTTGGTCGGGGCATTGTCAGGTGTCTTCGCCGTGAGTTGGGGGCTACCCTGGGGACTCGCGGTCGTGCTGTCTTTGATGATTGGCGCAGCCATCGGTGCTTTTCAGGGATTCTGCGTGGCCTTTGTCGGTGTGCCGTCCTTCATTGTTACGCTGGCTGGAATGCTGACTTTCAGGGGGCTCACACTCGTCGTGTTGCAGACCCAGAACATCGGTTCCTTTCCGCCGGGCTATCGCGCGCTCGGTAACGGGTTTCTCACCAACCTTCTGGGGGAATACGCGATTGACCCCGTAGCCATGCTTATTGCGGCTTTTGCCGCGCTGGCCGTGGTAGTGACCGCAATCCGCCGCAGGCGCGGAGTCATTAAGCACGGTCACACGCCAGAGCCGCTATTCTGGTTTGCAACCAAGCAGGTTGGACTTGACCCGTTTCCACGGACGGTATGAGCTTCTTCATTGAAGCTCGGTGATTATCTGGTTTTCTGTGTTGATTGTGCTTTGCTGATGCATCCTTTCAAAGTTATTGGGTGACTGGTAATTCAATCCTGAATGTCTG
>CAJBMJ010000077.1 GCA_903954045.1 uncultured beta proteobacterium
GCCGGACTGGTGAAAGTCACCATGACCTGCAAACACGATGTCAAACGGGTCACGATCGACCCCAGCCTGCTGGCGGATGACAAGGACATGCTGGAGGACTTGGTGGCTGCTGCCTTCAATGCGGCGGTTCGCAAGGCCGAGGACACTTCCGCCGAGAAGATGGGAAAGATCACTGCCGGTATGCCGGGCCTGCCCGGTGGCATGAAGTTTCCCTTCTGATTTTTTCGGTGCCGAATGTCCGACGCCCAGTCGCTCGATGCGCTGATTCAGGCCTTGCGCAAGTTGCCTGGTGTGGGTGTCAAGTCGGCACAGCGCATGGCGTTTCACTTGTTGCAGCACGACAGGGGTGGAGCCCAGACCCTGTCGCGGGCGCTTCAAGCCGCAACGCTGCAGGTGCAGCACTGTGAGCGCTGTCACACTTTCACGGAAGACCATGTGTGCTCAACCTGCCTGGATACAAAGCGGGACGCAACCTTGTTGTGCGTGGTGGAAACACCGGCAGACCAGTCTGCCATGGAGCGCACGGGTGCCTACAAGGGTCTGTATTTCGTTCTGATGGGCAAACTCAGCCCGTTGGACGGTATCGGGCCCAATGATTTAGGCCTGAAGAAGTTGTTTGACCGTGCCTGTGACAGCACAGTGCGTGAAGTCATTCTGGCGACTAACTTCACTGCCGAAGGAGAGGCCACTGCGCATGTCATCGCTGAGGGACTGAAGACCCGGGGCATCAAATCCACCCGCCTGGCACGAGGAGTTCCTGCGGGTAGCGAGTTGGAGTATGTGGACTTAGGTACCATTGCACACGCGCTGGTTGACAGGCGCTGACAGGAAGTTTTTGTGCAAAGACGCAGTTTTCTTCTCCGGACACCCGGGTACGGGGCTTTGCTGGCCGCGCCATGGTGGAGCGGTTGCGCTGAAAGCCCTCCATTGCATGTGGGCGTCCATCCCTGGATTGGTTACGAAACCCTTTACCTGGCCCGTGATTTCAACTGGCTGAACAACGGCGTGCAGCTGCATGAAACCCCGGACCTCACTGCGTCGTCTCAAGCCCTGGCCTCGGGGAAGGTCGATGCCGCTTGCATCACGCTGGATGAAACGCTGCGCCTGCGTGCTTCGGGAGTCGATCTCACTGTGGGGCTGGTGTTTGATGTGTCCGCTGGTGCCGATTTGGTGATGGCCAGTGCAAACATTCGACGCATTGCCGACTTGGCAGGTAAACGTATTGCGGTGGAGGAGGGCGCTCTTGGTGCCCTGGTGCTGGGCAGCATGCTCGAGCAAGCAGGCTTGACACCGTCGTCTGTCAATGTGGTGTATTCGTCTCCCGACCAGCAGATTGCGGCCTGGAAGAACCACCAGGTGGATGCTGTTGTTTGCTACGAGCCCACGGCAACTCTATTGTCGCGTGAAGGTGCCCGACGCATTTTCGACAGCCGTCAAATGCCCGACACCATTCTGGATGTACTGGCGGTCCGCCCTGACAAAGCAAGCCAACATGGAACCGGACTCAAAACCCTTCTTGCAGGCCACTTCAACGGCTTGGCGCATTTGCAGTCCAGTCGGCAGGATGCCTTGTACCGTATAGCTGCGCGCCAGAAAATCACCCCCAAGGAGGCGCAGCAAACACTTTCAGGCGTGATTTTGCCAACGCTGGAGGCCAATCGGCAGTATCTGTTGCCCAACGGTGGCCGATTGCTTGCTGCCGCAAAAAACGTGTCGGGTTTGATGGTTCGCAATGGTTTGATTGCGCGGGACGATAGCTTGGAGCGGCTGGTCTCTTCACAATGGTTGCCCAGAGACGATGGCTAAAGCAATAAAGCAACTCTTGCTGTACCTGCTGATGGCAATCGTGCTTTTGGGTGCGGGTCCGGTGGCGGCAGAGGAGTCCATGCGCCTGGCTGTTCTGGCGTTTCGCTCAAAAGACAAGACACAACAGCAGTGGAAGCCACTGGCCAATTTCCTGGCTGAGTCCCTGCGCCGGCCGGTGACCCTTACAGCCTACGATTTCAACGAAATGTCGGTGGCCATTTCCCAAAACGAAGTGGATATTGTGCTGACCAACCCCGGCAACTACATTGCAATACGCCATCGCAATGGCGTCTCGGGTCCGCTGGCCACTTTGGTCAACAAAGAAGGTCAGTTCAATAGTTCTGCTTTTGGCGGAGTGATATTCACCCGTGCGGATGCAAGCCATATTCAGCAGCTGAGCGATATCAAAGGCCAGCGCATAGCGGTGACCCAGTTGGATTCCTTCGGGGGGTTTCAAGCACAGGCCTTTGAAATGCTGGAGATCGGGCTGCCTCTGCCTTCCAACGAAGATTTGGTGACCGTGGGCATGCCGCACGACTCGGTGGTGCGCGCAGTGGTGGAGGGGCGCGCCGAAGTGGGCTTTGTGCGGGCTGCCGTGCTGGAAGCTATGGCCGCAGAGGGCAAGATTTCCATGGACCAGGTTCGGGTGATCAACCGCCAAAATTTGCCGTTGTATCCCTATGCAGCGTCCACAAGGCTCTATCCCGAGTGGCCAGTGTCCGTATTGCCCCATGTAGAGGACGATACGGCGCGACAGATTGCTGTGGCCTTGCTATCGCTTCAGCGTGAAAGCAAAGTTTCTGTGGAGGCTGGTATTGCAGGTTTCAACATCCCAGCGGATTACAGTGGCGTGGAGAGCCTATTGCGTCGACTTCGTTTGCCGCCGTTTGATGTGGGGCCGCAATTTACGCTGGAAGATTTTTGGCGGAGATACACACTGTGGTTGAGCGCTCTTGGCGTGTTGACCCTGCTGCTGGTGGGCCTGGGCGTTCGCTTTGCGGTACAGAACAAAAACTTGCTGTTGGCGCAGGTGCGACTGCACCTGGCAACCAAGGGCACGGGTCTGGGTATATGGGACTTGAACCTGGCCAAGGGTGAGGAATACTATTCCCTGCGTATGTATGAAATGCTGGGCTACACCCCGCAGAACGGCCCCCAGGACCTGGAGCAGTGGTTAGCCATTGCGCACCCGGAGGATAAACGCGAAGTCTTTCAAACCCTCAAGGCAGCAGACAAGGCGCTGCTCAATGAGTATGTGATCATCATGCGCTTGCGTGATTTTGCTGGCCATTGGCGTTGGATAGAAAGCCGAAGTCAGGTGCAACGCAATGCCCAGGGCAAAGCCGTGAGGCGCACCGGCACCCATCTTGATATCACTGAGCGCAAACTCGCCGACGAGAAGTTGCAACGCGCTGCGAGCGTGTTCTCCCATGCGCGCGAGGGCATTGTGATTACCGATGCGCGGGGCATCATTGTTGAAGTCAATGAGGCATTCACCCGTATTTCCGGATTCTCGCGTGAAGATGCCATTGGGCAAAACCCGAATATCTTGCGCTCGGGTGTGCAGTCTCCCGAGTTTTATGCTGCCATGTGGAGCGAACTGTTGCAGTCGGGTCATTGGTCCGGGGAAATCTGGAATCGCCATCGCAATGGTCAGTTGTATGCCGAACTGCTCACCATCAGTGCCGTCTGGGATTCTGCGGGCCAGGTGCAGAACTTTGTCTCCCTTTTTACCGATATCACAACGATCAAGGAAAACCAGCAGTTGCTGGAACGCAGTGCCCATTTCGACACCCTGACCGGACTACCCAATCGCGTTCTGTTGGCGGACCGCCTGAGACATGCCATGTTGCAGAGTCAGCGAAGGGGGCAGGTCGTGGCAGTGGTGTTCCTGGATCTGGATGGATTCAAGTGGGTAAACGACACCTATGGGCATGACGTTGGGGACGTTTTACTGGTGGCCTTGGCCAAGCGCATCAAGGCCGCATTGCGTGAAGGAGACACCCTGGCGCGTATCGGTGGCGATGAATTCATTGCCGTGCTGGAAAACTTGGAGAGCGTTCAGGACTGCGAACCTGTTCTCGACCGCATGCTGCTGGCGGCCTCAGATCGGGTTCCGGTACAGGGCTCGCACGGAGAAATTCAGCTACAAGTGTCTGCCAGCATGGGCATTACGCTCTATCCGCAAGACGGCGTCGATGCGGATCAGCTCATGCGCCATGCGGACCAGGCGATGTACCAGGCCAAACAGGCAGGCAAGAATCGGTATCAACTGTTTGATGTGGTTCAAAACGCCGCAGTTCAGAGTCACCATGAAGCCATGAGCGACATACGCAGAGCACTTGACAAGCGGGAGTTCGTGTTGCACTACCAGCCCAAGGTGAACATGAAAACCGGCAAAGTGGTCGGAGCCGAGGCGCTGATCCGGTGGCAGCACCCTGAGCGCGGCTTGCTGGCCCCCGGGCTTTTCCTGCCAGGAGTGGAGACGGATGCCGTGGGCCTGGACTTGGGCGAATGGGTGATTGGCACTGCACTGGGTCAAATGAGTGAATGGGCAGAAAGTGGTTTGCAGCTCCCGGTGAGCGTCAACGTGGGTACCTATCAATTGCAGCACCATGGCTTTGCAGAGCGGCTGGGTAGCTTGTTGGCAGGGCGCTCGTCCGTTAACCCGGGTTGGCTTGAGTTGGAGGTGCTGGAAAGCAGTGCGGTGCAGGATATGGCCCGACTGGCAGAAATCATGGAAAGCTGCCGAGCAATGGGGGTGAAATTTGCCCTGGACGACTTTGGTACCGGCTACTCATCCCTGAGCTACCTGCGCCGACTTCAGGCTGAAACGCTCAAGATCGACCAGAGTTTTGTGCGAGACATGCTGGTCGATCCTGATGATTTGGCCATTGTGAACGGCGTCATTGGCCTGGCCAGCGCGTTTGGTCGGGACGTGATTGCCGAAGGGGTAGAGACGCTTGCACACGGACAGCGTCTTGTCGAGTTGGGGTGCCATCTGGCCCAGGGCTACGGCATCGCCCGCCCTATGCCTGCAGAAAAAATACCCTCCTGGATACAGCAATGGACGGCACAACCCGTTTGGTCACACGCCTGAAGGCAGAACCAGACTAGCGCCTGAAGGTCTTGGTGACCTTTGCGCTTTTGCTTTGTGGAGCGGGCTGGCTTTTTCTTGCACTGCCCGCTGGCAGAAATAGCACCACAGAATTACCCGCTTTGAAGCTGGCATTGGCAGCTACTTTGTTCCATTGGGCCACCGCATCCGGACTGACCTTGTATTTTTTAGCGATGCTGGCAACGCTTTCACCCTTGCCCGCCCGCACAGTGCGACGCTGCAGCACAATTTCTGGCGCCAAAGAAACCTGGCCGCTGTCAGCCACTTTTTCTGTGACGTCATGGTTCATTGCAGCTGAGCGTGGAACCAGCAATGCAGAACCCGCCTTGATCATTACTTTGGGTGGAATGGCATTGACGCTGCGCAGTTCAGCCTCGTTCATGCCCACCCGCTTGGCGGCGTCGGCGGTCCGCAAGGTTGTTGGCGCGACCCACACCGTCCAGCTGGCCAGTCGGCCACCGCCATAGCTCTCCAGATTACTCTGAAAGATTTCTGCGTTGTCCCAGGGCAGCAGGATTTGAGGCGTGCCGGCGGCCATGATGACCGGGCGGTGAATAGAAGGATTGAGAGCCTTGAAATCTTCCAGTGACACCTGGGCCAGCCTTGCAGCGAGCGCCACGTCGATATCACGGCGAATCGTCACACTTTGAAAATAGGGGTGGTTTCCAATCAGTGGCAGGCGGGTGTTGAACGCAGCAGGATTGGCCACGATGTTTTTTACGGCCTGCAGTTTGGGCACATACAGGCGCGTCTCCATCGGCATATTGAGGTCCACATAGCTGGTGCTTTCTCCTGTCCGCTGGTTTTTGGCGATGGCCCGGCCAACGCTGCCCTCGCCCCAGTTGTAGGCCGCCAAAGCCAGATGCCAGTCACCAAACATGCCATGGAGCTTTTGTAAATAGTCCAACGCAGCGCGGGTGGAAGCCAGCACATCCCTGCGGTCATCGCGAAAAACGTTTTGCTTCAATTCAAAGTACTTTCCGGTGGCTGGCATGAATTGCCACATACCGGCGGCCTTGGCACTGGAAACGGCTTGCGGGTTAAAGGCGCTTTCGATAAAGGGCAACAGGGCCAGTTCAGTGGGCATGTTGCGCATTTCCAGCTCTTCAACGATATGGAACAGGTATTTGCGAGAGCGCTCCGTCATGCGAAAAATGTAGTCCTGCCGTGTGGCGTACCACTGCTCGCGGTCTTGCACCAGATCACTCTGAAGGTTGGGCATGGCATAGCCACGCCGAATACGCTCCCACAGATCGGCTGGCGCAGCCAGAGAAGTCACAGTGCGCGAAGCGGTAGGCTGCGCGGCAATAGGAGACAGGGGCGCTCTGCTGCCCACAACTGCAGCTGGCCTTGCAGGCGTATCCAGCTCTGCCGTGGGCTGGGTCACTGGATTTCTGTCGGCTACCGGCACACGGCCATCAGGTAGGGGCCCAGTGGCACAACCTGCCAGCCACACGAGGGTAGACAGGGCCAAAATGCTCAATAAATTCATCGGTAATTGTTCTTCCACTGGCGCATGGTGGCAAAGGCGCCTAACTGGTCCACGCTGGCAGCATCATGCGCTTGAAGGCTGGCTAGCACTGTTGGCTCGGAACTGCGTAAAAAGGGGTTGATTTTGCGCTCAAGCGCAATGTTTGAGGGGAGGGTAGGTAGGTTTTGGTTTCGTTGTGCCAGACACCAGGCTTGGTAAGCCACCAAGTCTGCGTTGCCAGGCTCAAGATGCAGAGCAAATTTGAGATTGCTCAGGGTGTATTCGTGGGTGCAACACACCCGGGTTTCGCCCGGCAAAGCGGCCAGGCGGGTCAACGATGTCAGCATTTGCTGCGGCGTACCTTCAAACAAGCGACCACAACCACCGCTAAACAGGGTGTCACCGCAAAACAGCAACGGGCTTTCTCCGGCAGGCTGGCAGACATAAGCCACATGGCCAGCGGTATGACCGGGAACATCCCAAACCTCCCAATTCATGCCCAAGGTGAGCAGGGTTTGTCCCTCGGTCACCGCCGTGCGTGGTTCTGGGGTGGTTTCCCGGGCTGGGCCAAACACGACGGCGCCGGTGGCTTCGCGCAAGGCATCCACTCCGTCCACATGGTCAAAATGGTGGTGCGTTACCAAAATGGCTTGCAGTTGCAGGTTTTCGCGAGCCAAAGCATCCAGTACGGGTTGCGCATCACCCGGGTCCACCACCACGGCCTGGGTGCCGTCGATGAGCACCCAAATATAGTTGTCCTCAAAGGCGGGGATCGGAATGAGCTTCATGGTGCAAGTGACAAAACCTGCATCGTAACCGCCACCCCCCCCAGCACTGCGTTGCCCGACAGCGGATCGCGCAATTGGTCGTCCAGCAGGGCGTTGAGGTTGGTGCCGGGGCGCTGGGCCGCCACACGAAGCTGGGTGCCGGGCTGGTCGTGGCCCCAGCCGTGGGGCAGGCTGACCACTCCGGGCATCATGTCGCTGCTGATCTGTACCTGGGCTTGCACGCTGCGCTCGCCATTTCGGATTTCTGCCTGACCGCCATTTTCCAGGTTCAACCTGGCTGCGTCTGACGGGTGAACCAGCGCTGTGCAGCGAAACGGACCTTTGGCCAGCACGGGCAGGTTGTGCATCCAGCTGTTGTTGGTGCGCACGTCCCGTCGGCCAATAATGACCAAATCGGCCGCTGGTGCTTGTAGATACTGCACAGCGCGCTTCAAATCTTGTAGCAATAAAGCGGGCGCGAGTTCCACTTTGCCACTGGGGGTGCGCAAAATTTCAGGAATACGGGGCTGAAGTTCACCCAGGTCGATTCCGCCGGTGGCGTTGGATGCCATTACTTTTTGCAAGTTCAAGCCTTCCGGCTTTCGCCCAAACTGGTCTCCATACGGCCCGGAGCGAAGCGCCACGTCCAAACCGCGTTGCGGACCCTTGAACTGGGCAGTAGCAGCAATCACTGCGTCGGCATGTGCTCCGAACAGGCGTTGGGCGTCCTCGGCAAACTGGGCATCGTCCAGCACATTGGCGTCCACATGGGGCCCCTTGCCCTGCACGATGGCTGCGAGTTTGAGCAGGGTTTGCCATTCTTCAGGCTGGTTCGCTGCGCGTTCAAACACCGGCGGGCTGTAGCGCGCATGGTTGCGCCAGGAAAGTTGAGGAAACGCCACGTCATAGTGCAGGTCTTCCAGTGGCGATACACCCGGCAGGATCACATCGGCATGGCGTGTGGTCTCGTTCAGGTAAATGTCCATGCTGACCATAAAGTCCAATGTGTCAAGCGCCTTGGCCAGCCGCGGGCCGTCGGGGCTGGAGAGCACCGGGTTGGTCGCAACGGTGATGAGCGTTTTGATCTGGCCAGTTCCCGGCGTTTCAATTTCTTCGCTCAGACAGGTCATGGGCAACTCGCCGTACACCTCGGGGGCTTTGCTGACCCGCGCATGGTGCCGTCCGGTGCTGACACCCTTGCCTATGCCGGATTGGCCCGCCGTATTGCTGGCAAAGGCTGCGGATTTGGCAAACATCACGCCACCGGGCACGTCCAGGTGCCCAGTAAGTACGTTAATGACGTCGATCAGCCAGCTTGCCAAAGTGCCAAATTCCTGGGTGCAGGTGCCAATGCGGCCATACACCGCTGCACGGGGTGTGGTGGCCAAGGTGCGCGCCAGCCCCCGAATGGTGTCGGCCGGGATGCCGCAGCGAGGCGCCGCAACCTCCGGTGTAAATGGTGCGACTGCCAGGCTTACTTGCTCGACTCCAACCGTCCAATCGGTCACGTTGCCGAGGGTGACCAGATTCTCCGCAAACAGGGTCTGCACCATGGCCGCCAGCAAAAACACGTCAGATCCCGGGCGAATAAAGTGGTGGGCGTCTGCAATAGCGGCCGTTTCGGTGCGCCGGGGGTCAATCACGACAAGTTTGCCACCCCGCGCCTGCATGGCCTTGGCCTTGCCTTTGAAGTCAGGCACGGTCCACATGCTGCCATTGCTGGCCAGCGGATTGGCGCCCAGTACGAGCAAATAGTCGGTCCGGGCGATATCGGGAAGGGCAATGGATAGCCAATGGCCAAACATCAGTCCACTGGCGAGTTGCTTGGGCATTTGGTCCAGTGTGGACGCCGAAAACACGTTCTTGGTGCCCAGGGCGCGTGCCAGCTTGCCAAAGTAAGTGAGCAAGCCGATCTTGTGTGCTGAAGGGTTGCCCACCACAATTCCGGTGGCGTTGCGCCCGTGTGCGGCTATCAGGGCGGGCAAGCGGCGGTCGATTTCGGCAAAGGCTTCTTCCCAAGTGGCAGTTTCAAATTTTCCGTTGCGTTTGATCAAAGGGGCGCGAAGGCGATCGGGGTCTTCGTGCAGGTCTTTCAGGGCCACGCCCTTGGGACAGATATAGCCTGCGCTGAGTACGTCAGCCTCGTGGCCGCGAACGCTGCTGACTTTGCCATCGGAGACCTTGATTTCCAGTCCACAGCAGGCTTCACAGAGAGGGCAGATACGATAGTGGGTGGTATCGGGCATAGATATTCCAGGGCATGGAAGTGGGGAAGAGGATGGTTATGCCATAGGTCTGCGAACTGTCCAGAACCGTGGGGACATTGCGCCGCGGGTGGTCAAAAAAACATAGGGTAAATACTTATCTGATTGATCCTTGTCAATGAACCCAGTGGATAGCTACGAATAATCGAAACCATTCTTTGGAGGATGCAATGGGAACAAGCAAGGAACAACCGGAATTTGAAGCTCTGGATGCCTGTCATCAGCAGATTCAGGCGCATTTGCATGAACTGAGCGATTTGGCCAAATACGTCTCTGACAATGGAATCGATCACCAGGTGCAGCAGAAAGCACTGGACATCGAGGCCTTCTTCTCCGGTACCTCCCGCGAGCACCATGCGCAGGAGGAAGCGAGCGTATTCCCGGCACTTTTAGCCAGTGACGATGCGGCCTTGGTGGCAGCAGTGCGCAGCCTGCAGCAGGACCATGGCTGGATTGAAGAAAACTGGATCGAACTCGCTCCCCGGCTGCGTGCCATAGCCTCAGGCAATGGCTGGATCGATGAGACCGAGTTCCTCAACTATGTGGAAGTGTTTCTGGAGTTGTGCAACAGCCATATTGCACTGGAAGAGACCTTGATTTATCCGGAATCCAAGGCGCGTTGGGCGGATGCAGTGGCCGCACGGGCGCAACGACTGCGGGTCTGAACACCCAGCCTGAACTTACGTTTTTTTTTGATTGAACTCTGTTGACAAGAATATAGGCTTGTCATTCTTGAGGAATCGTTTCACATCGAAAGTAGCGGTCTGGACGGTATGTGCCAACTAACTACTTAAGAGGTAATTTGTGAAAAATCTCATCCGTGTTTTATTTGCCGGGTTCGCCGCTTTGTTTCTGCAATCTTCGTGGGCTCAGAATGTCGGTCCGTTCTATGTCTCCTACACGGGCTACTGCAATGTAAAGACAGTGTATTTGGACTCAACGATGAGCTATGTTTGGGGTACAGAAACTGGTTGCTCTGCAGTCAATGGAGCAAGCCTGTCTGGTACTGTGAATACTTCGACCGGAATGGCGACCGTTTCCATGTCACCTGGTTCCTACCCCAGTACAAGTTCAATCACAATGAAGACAAGTTTTTTCGAAGTTTACAACTTAAGCAACTTGTCGCAAATCTATAGTGGCTCATACGACGGATCGAAACTTATGTCTGTTGTCACAGCGGGGTTTACCTTGAGAAGTTTTGCTTCCAATGCTCAACAATCAGGTGGAATAACGATCTCTACTGAGATGCCCAATTTGGAGTTAACAAAACATCTGCCTCCCCTGGGGGCACCTGACTAATTGGGGACGAGGCGCGCCAGCAGCGCGCCCGAGTAGCGCGCGTCCAGCGGTATACGCACCTGTAACGGGCTGCCTGGGGCTACGGTGATGTCATCGCCCTTCAGGTTGCGCATTTGCTGCAGCTTCAAGGTGTGGTTGCCACTGGGGTGGATAACTTCGATGTCATCGCCCACCTGAAACTTGTTTTTGACTTCCACTTCCGCCCAGCCGTCCTCTGAGCTGCGCACTTCGCCCACAAAGTGGCTGTGGCCGATGAGCGAATGTCCGGTTTCGTAGTTCTGGTAGTCCTGTGACGGTCGACGCTCCAGGAAGCCACTGGTAAAGCCGCGGTTGGCCAGCCCTTCGAGCTCGGTAATCAACAAGGGGTTGAACGGGCGTCCTGCTACGGCATCGTCAATAGCGCGCCTGTAAATTTGTGCGGTGCGAGCCACGTAATACAGGCTCTTGGTGCGCCCCTCAATCTTGAGCGAATCCACGCCGATCTCGGCCAGCCGCTGCACATGTTCCACTGCGCGCAGGTCCTTGCTGTTCATGATGTAAGTGCCATGCTCATCTTCCATGATGGGCATCAATTGACCTGGGCGACCGGCTTCTTCCAGCAGATATACCTTGTCAGCCTCGGGGTGACGCTCGCCCCCGCCACAGGCTGCAAACGAGGATTCGGCTTCCTCTTGCGCGGCATTGAAGTTAAAACCCTGGTCCATCTTGATGGCAATGGCTTCGCCGGTGTTGGGGTCTACGTCGGTGGCCTGGGTGGAGTAGTTCCAGCGGCAGGCGTTGGTACAAGTGCCCTGATTGGGATCGCGCCGGTTGAAGTAGCCCGAGAGCAGGCAGCGACCTGAATAGGCAATGCACAGCGCTCCGTGCACAAACACCTCGAGTTCCATGTCGGGGCATTCCTGGCGAATCTTTTCAATCTCGTCCAGACTGAGTTCGCGCGACAGGATGATTCGCCTCACCCCTACATGCTGCCAGAATTTGACCGCAGCGTAGTTCACCGTGTTGGCTTGCACCGAGAGGTGAATCGGAACTTCAGGCCACCTCTCGCGCACCATCATGATCAGTCCGGGGTCGGCCATGATCAATCCATCGGGCTTCATGGCGATCACCGGCTCGATGTCGCGCATATAGGTACGCACCTTGTCGTTGTGCGGCAGCAGATTGCTGGTGACAAAGAACTTTTTGCCTCTGGCATGTGCTTCATTGATGCCGATTTCAATTTGCTCCAGGCGGAATTCGTTGTTGCGCGCGCGCAAGGAGTACCTCGGCTGCCCGGCGTAAATGGCATCTGCACCAAAGTCGTAGGCCGCGCGCATTTTGTCCAGGGAACCGGCGGGCAGAAGAAGTTCGGGTGATTTAAGGCTCATGGGCATATTTTCCCCTGCTTTGGGTTGAAAATGCCGCCATGAATAAGCAGATCCTTGTTGCGGGTGGTGGTATAGGCGGTCTGGCTGCGTCGGTGGCCCTGGCCAAAGAAGGGGCGCGCGTGCAATTGCTGGAGCAATCCACCGAATTTGGCGAAGTCGGGGCGGGCATTCAGCTTGGTCCCAACGTGGTGCGCATCATCGAGTCCTGGGGCCTGGGCAATGCATTGAGATTAGTGGCGGCATTCCCCGAAAAACTGGAGGTTCGCAATGCACTGACGGCCGGGTGTGTGGGTGTTCTGCCGCTGGGGGCAGCCATGGTGGAGCGATATGGGGCGGCTTACGCCACCATTGCCCGAGCAGACATTCATAGCTTGCTGCTCGACGCAGCGCGCTCCATGGAAGGTGTACAACTGCAATTGGGCAGCGAAGTGGGCGGGGTTCAGCAGGATTCCGATGGCGTCCAGGTTCAGACCATGCAGGACCAGACCTATAAGGCTGATCTGCTGGTGGGGGCGGACGGAGTGTGGAGCCGGGTGCGTTCCCATGTGGTGGACGATGGTCCGCCCAGGGTGACCGGACATTTGGCATTTCGGGCCATGCTCCCGCAGACGGATTTACCTGAAGGCTTGCGCTCTCAAATCGTGACGGCCTGGATGGGCCCCAACTTTCATGTGGTGCAGTACCCCGTGCATCGGGGTGAGTGGCTCAACGTGGTGGCCGTGGTACACGGGCAAGTGCACGGAGACCCCAAGTCCTGGGATCACAGCGCCAATGCGTCGGAGTTGCGTGCGCGCCTTGCCAATGTGCAGGCGCCATTGCTCGATTTGATCCACGCCATTGACTACTGGAGGTTGTGTGCATTGTGTGACCGGCCCCCCATGCAAAGTGCTGCAGAGCATGCCAAGGGTCGCATTGTTTTGGTGGGTGACGCGGCACACCCTATGCGCCCGTATCTGGCGCAAGGCGCAGGAATGGCGATTGAAGATGCAGCCGCCTTGGCCAAGGCCTTGCAGGCGAGTCCGCTTGACGTGCCACAAGCGTTGCAGGTTTTTGCCCATCAGAGATGGGAGCGCAACGCCAAAGTTCAGTCCCGAGCCATTCGCAACGGCGAGATCTTCCATCTGACGGGACCCATGCGTGTCGGTCGCGACCTTTCCCTGAAATTTTTGGGCGCCAGACTGATGGATGTGCCCTGGCTGTACCAGGGCTGAGGCCTCAACTGATGGAACGTCCTATAACGCCAAGGCCAGTTCGGTTCCTTGTTTGATGGCACGTTTGGCGTCAAGCTCAGCCGCTTTGTCTGCACCGCCAATCAGATGTACGGTGCAGCCTGCCGCCAGCAGGTCGGCCTGCAGGGTGCGTTCCGGTTCCTGACCCGCGCATAGCACCACGGTATCTGCAGGAATGGTGATTTCCTTGTCTCCGACGCCGATGTGCAATCCCGCATCGTCTACCTTGCGGTAGGTCACACCGGCAAACATTTCCACGCCCCGGTTCTTGAGCGACGTGCGGTGTATCCAGCCCGTGGTCTTGCCCAGGCCGTCGCCTACCTTGCTGACCTTGCGCTGAAGCAGATAGACCTTGCGTGGGTTGCTATCAATTTTGGGAACTGCAAGTCCCCCACGTTGGCTGTAGCTGCGGTCAACGCCCCATTCGGCAAAGAACTTGGCCTGGTCCAGACTCGGGCTCGTGCCCTCGTGCATCAGGTATTCGGCCACATCAAAGCCAATGCCGCCAGCACCTATCAGAGCCACGGTCTTGCCCACGGCGCATTTGTCACGCAGTACATCAAGATAGCCCACTACTTTGGGGTGGTTGATGCCTTCGATATCTGGCTTGCGCGGGTTGACTCCCGTGGCCAACACTATCTGCATGAAGCCTGCGTCGATCAGCGTTTTGGCTGTCACCTGCTTGCCTAACTGCAGTTTTACCCCGGTCAATGCAATCTGCTTTCGGAAATATCGCAAGGTTTCGTAGAACTCTTCCTTGCCTGGCACCTGCTTGGCTACGTTGAACTGCCCGCCAATTTCTGCTGCCGAGTCAAACAGGGTCACATCCAACCCGCGTTTGGCTGCCTCAGTGGCGAAAGCCAGTCCCGCCGGGCCCGCGCCTATAACGGCAATGGGTTCTTTGGCTTGTATTGGCGGGGTTGGCATCAGCGTTTCGTGGCAGGCACGCGGATTGACCAGACAGGAGGTGATCTTTCCGCCAAAAGTGTGGTCCAGGCAGGCCTGGTTGCACCCGATGCAGGTGTTGATTTCATCGGCTTTCCCTTCGGCGGCCTTGCGCACAAAGTCGGGGTCTGCCAGGAACGGGCGGGCCATGGACACCATGTCGCACATGCCATCGGCCAGTAGTTGCTCAGCCACTTCCGGGGTGTTGATGCGGTTGGTGGCCACCAGGGGGATGCCCACCTTGCCTTTGAGCTGCTGGGTCACCCAGGCCCATGCGGCGCGCGGTACCTTGGTCGCGATGGTGGGAATGCGCGCCTCATGCCAGCCAATGCCCGTGTTCAGAATGGTGACGCCTGCCGCTTCCAGCGCCTGGGCCAGTTGCACCACTTCTTCCAGTGTGGAGCCTCCTTCCACCAGATCGAGCATGGAGAGACGGAAGATGATGATGAAGTTGCTGCCTACCCGGGAGCGGGTGCGCCGAACTATCTCCAGGGGAAATCGGATACGGTTTTCATAACTTCCGCCCCAGGTGTCATCGCGCTGGTTGGTTTGCTGGGCAATGAATTCGTTAATGAGGTAGCCCTCCGAACCCATGATCTCTACACCATCGTAGCCTGCACTTTGGGCCAGGGCGGCAGAGTTGGCGTAGTCCTCGATGGTCTTTTCGACCTCTTCGCTCGTGAGTGCGTGCGGGCGAAACGGATTGATAGGCGCTTTGAGCGGGCTGGGCGCCACCAGTTCTGGATGGTAAGCATAGCGCCC
>CAJBMJ010000078.1 GCA_903954045.1 uncultured beta proteobacterium
GACCGGGGCGGCACATTCACTGACATCGTGGGCCGCAAGCCCGACGGGCAAGGTGGCTTTTCGCTGGTTACGCACAAGCTGCTGTCCGAAAACCCTGAGCAATACCGCGATGCGGCTGTGGCGGGCATGCGGCATTTGCTGGGTCTCCAACCGGGTGAACTGATTACGCCCCAGCAAGTCGAATGCGTGAAGATGGGCACCACCGTGGCTACCAATGCCCTGCTGGAACGCAAGGGCGAGCCCACCCTGCTGGTGACCACGCGCGGTTTTCGGGATGCGCTGCGCATTGCCTACCAGAACCGCCCGCGCCTGTTTGACCGCCAGATCGTCTTGCCCGAACTGCTTTACACGGCGGTGGTGGAGGCGCAAGAGCGCATGGGGGCGCATGGTGAGGTGGTTCAAGCCCTGGATGAGACGCTATTAAAAACGGAGCTGCTTGCGCAGTATTCACGGGGGCTGCGCTGCATTTCTATCGTATTTATGCACGGTTACCGCTTTACGGCACATGAGCAAGCGGCGCAGCGCATTGCGAAGGAGGTGGGGTTCACCCAGATCAGCGCATCCCATGAAGTCAGCCCGCTGATGAAGTTTGTCAGCCGTGGCGACACCACGGTGGTGGATGCCTACCTGTCGCCTATTCTGACCCGCTACGTGCAGCAGGTGGCGGCCGAAATGCCGGGGGTGAAGCTGTTTTTCATGCAATCGTCCGGCGGGCTGACCGACGCCCATGCCTTTGCAGGCAAGGATGCGATTCTGAGTGGCCCGGCCGGTGGCATCGTGGGCATGGCGCGCACCGCCAGCCTGGGTGGGCATGACAGGGTTATTGGCTTTGACATGGGCGGCACTTCGACCGATGTGTCGCACTTTGCCGGTGCTTTTGAGCGCGAGTTTGAAACCCAGGTGGCCGGGGTGCGCATGCGTGCACCGATGATGAGCATCCACACGGTAGCCGCAGGGGGCGGTTCGCTGCTCAAGTTCGATGGCGAGCGCTTCCGCGTGGGCCCGCAAAGCGCGGGCGCCAACCCCGGCCCGGCCTGCTACCGGCGCGGCGGAACACTGGCAGTGACCGATGCCAACGTGATGGTGGGCAAGGTGCAACCCGCCTACTTCCCCAAACTGTTTGGCCCGCAGGGCAACGCGCCACTGAGTTTCGAGGCAGCACGGGAGCAGTTTGAGGCACTTGCCCAGCAGACTGGTCGCAGCCCGGAGGCGGTGGCCGAGGGGTTTATCCAGATCGCGGTGCAGCAAATGGCCAACGCCATCAAAAAGATTTCGGTGGCCCGCGGCTACGACGTGACCCGCTACACCCTGCAGTGCTTTGGCGGAGCGGGCGGCCAGCACGCTTGTCTGGTGGCAGACGCGCTGGGGATGACCCGGGTTTTTGTGCATCCGCTTGCCGGAGTGCTCAGCGCCTATGGCATGGGGCTGGCAGACCAGAGCATCATCCGGGAGCAGGCCGTAGAGACCCGGCTGTCTGAACCGGCCATGGCAGACATTGCGGGCACTTTGCAGGCCTTGGCCGCTGTGGCCCAAAGCGATTTGCAGGGCCAGCAAGTGAACCAGGGTGAGGTGTTGCTGCACAAGCGCGTGCATGTGCGCTACGAGGGCAGTGATTCGGCCCTGGTGGTGGACTTTGGCTCCCTGCAGGAGATAGAGGCCCGTTTTGAAGCAGCCTACCGGCAGCGTTTTGCCTTCCTGATGGCTGGCAAGGCTCTGGTGGTGGAGGCGGTGTCGGTGGAAGCGGTGATTGCCGGGGACGCGCCTGCGGAGCCCACACTTCCCCTGCACGCGCAGCGCGAGGTGCCACGCCGCGAGACCGTGCGTCTGTACTCGGGTGGCCAGTGGCACGAGGCCGCTCTGGTGGTGCGCGAGGACTTGCGCCCTGGCGATGTGGTGGCAGGCCCGGCCATCATTGCCGAGAAAAACGCCACCACCGTGGTAGAGCCCGGCTGGGAAGCCAATTTGACGGCTTTGGACCACCTGGTGCTTGACCGGCGTGCACAGCGTGCTATGAAATTTGCAGCAGGCACCACCGCCGACCCGGTGCTGCTAGAGGTCTTCAACAACCTGTTCATGAACATTGCCGAGCAAATGGGGCTGCAGCTGCAAAACACGGCACACTCGGTCAACATCAAGGAGCGGCTGGACTTCAGTTGTGCGCTGTTTGATGCGGCGGGCAACCTGATTGCCAATGCGCCGCACATGCCGGTGCATCTGGGCAGCATGGGCGAGAGCATCAAGACGGTGATTCAGGAAAACCGGGGTTCCATGCAGCCTGGTGATGTGTATGTGCTCAATGACCCGTACCATGGCGGTACGCACTTGCCCGACATCACGGTGATCACACCGGTGTACCTGGGTGAAGGGCAGTCAGAACCACTGTTTTATGTAGGTTCGCGTGGCCACCATGCGGATATTGGCGGCACCACGCCGGGCTCCATGCCACCGTTTTCTGCTCGCATAGAAGAAGAGGGCGTGCAGATCCACAACGTCAAGCTGGTGGACCAGGGCGTGCTGCAAGAAGAGCAAATGCTGACTTTGCTGGCCAGTGGTGAGTACCCCAGCCGCAACCCCCAGCAAAACATGGCTGACCTGAAGGCCCAGATAGCCGCCAACGAAAAAGGCGTGCAGGAACTGCGAAAAATGGTGGAGCAGTTTGGTCTGGACACCGTGCAGGCCTACATGCGCCATGTTCAGGACAATGCGGAGGAGTCGGTGCGCCGGGTCATCAGCCGCCTGAAGGACGGAACCTTTACCCTGCCGCTGGACAACGGAGCGCAGATCAAGGTGGCCATTGCGGTGGATACGCAGCAGCGCAGTGCCGTGGTGGATTTCACCGGAACCAGCGCCCAGCAGGCCAACAACTTCAACGCGCCAACCGCCGTGTGCATGGCCGCTGTTTTGTATGTGTTTCGCATGCTTGTGGACGACGATATCCCACTGAATGCGGGTTGCCTCAAACCGCTGCGGGTGATCATTCCTGCGGGCTCCATGCTCAACCCCAATCCGCCAGCGGCCGTGGTGGCAGGCAATGTGGAGACCTCCAGCTGCATTACCAACGCTCTCATTGGCGCCTTGGGTGTGGCCGGGGCCAGCCAGTGCACCATGAACAATTTCACCTTTGGTAACGCGCGCTACCAGTACTACGAAACCATTTCAGGAGGATCGGGTGCGGGTGAAGGATTCAACGGAACCAGCGTGGTGCAAACCCACATGACCAATTCGCGCCTGACGGACCCAGAGGTGCTGGAGTT
Organism: uncultured beta proteobacterium; assembly: GCA_903954045.1. Classification (GTDB taxonomy): domain Bacteria; phylum Pseudomonadota; class Gammaproteobacteria; order Burkholderiales; family Burkholderiaceae_C; genus Allorhodoferax. The sequence goes on from CAJBMJ010000078.1 coordinate 3,255, forward strand.
CCGGTTTCCGGTGCGGCTAGAGAGCTACGACATCCGCCAGGGCTCTGGTGGTGCGGGCCAGTGGACCGGTGGCAATGGCGGGGTGCGACGAGTGCGCTTTCTGGAGCCCATGACCGCCAGCATTCTGTCCAATGGCCGTACCCATGGCGCGTTCGGTACAGCGGGAGGGCTTGCAGGCCAGGTGGGTATCAACCGCGTGCTCCGCGCCGATGGCAGCGTGGAAGAGTTGGGGCATATCGGTCAGGCGGACATGCTGCCGGGCGACGTGTTTGAAATCAGCACGCCCGGTGGTGGTGGCTATGGGACGCCGCATTGAGCGGCAGCGGCTCAGGGTTTGGCGGACTTTTGCGCGTCAGGCGCAATGTAGGGGGCATCTGCCACAGTAAGCCCCGCCTCGGAGAGCTTGGCCGCCAATGACGGCTTGATGCCTTTGACACGGCGCATCAGGTCTGACCAGTCCTTGAACGGGCCCGACTCACGCGCTTTGAGGATGCGTGCCGTGCTGCTGGGCCCAAGGCCTTTGATGCCGTCCAGCTCGGCCTCGGATGCCAGATTCACGTCCACCGCAGCGAAGCATTGGGCGCCGATCAAGAGAGTGCAGAGAATCCACAGGCGTTTCATTTGGCGAGCCACTGCACGTATTTGCCAACGCCGGTTTGCACATCGGCAAAAGCATGTTCGCAGCCTACCTGACGCAAACGGGTGAGGTCGGCCTGCGTGTAGCACTGGTATTTGCCGCGCAAGGCGTCCGGAAACGCGATGTATTCGACGAGGCCTTGCCCGGCGATGTCTGCCAAGGGCAGTGGCGCATCGCCCTGCAGACTGCGCATGGCGTTGACCACTGAACTGGCCACATCGTTAAAGGGCTGCGCCTTGCCGGAGCCAAGATTGAATATGCCGCTTTTGCCGGGATGATCGAAAAACCAGAGGTTGACCGCAACCACGTCGTCGATAAACACAAAGTCACGCATTTGGCCCCCCGCCGGGTAACCGCCATATTCCCCAAACAGTTTGACCTTGCCCTCGGACTTGAACTGGTGGTACTGGTGGAATGCCACACTGGCCATGCGGCCTTTGTGCTGCTCACGCGGACCATACACATTGAAGTACCGAAAGCCCACCACTTGGTTGGTACGCCCTGCCAGGGTGCGCTCAAAATTGCTGCCGCACTCCCGGCGCATGCGCTGGTCGAACAGCAGCTTTGAATAACCATACACATTGAGCGGCGCTTCAAATGCGGGCTCTTCCCGGAAAGTGTCCGAGCCGCCATAGGTGGCTGCGCTGGAGGCATACAGAAGCCGCGCACCGCGCTTCTGGCAGGCTTGAAACAGGTGCCATGACAGGGTGTAGTTGTTGGCCATCATGTACTTGCCGTCGAGTTCCATGGTGTCGCTGCAGGCGCCCTCATGGAACACGGCCTCGATCTGGCCATAGTGACCAGCGGCAAAGTCGTCATAGAAGCTGTCAGCATCTACATAGTCGGAAATACGCAAATCAGCCAAATTGCGGAATTTGTCGCCCTGCTTGAGGTCGTCCACCGCAATGATGTCATCGTGTCCGCGGGCATTGAGCCCGGCAATGATGTTGCTTCCAATGAAACCGGCAGCACCGGTGACAACGATACGGGTCATGCAAACAACTCCTCGTAGGAAACGGTAGCGGTGCCAAATTTGCCCACCACCAGGCCGCCCGCCCGGTTGGCCAGCGGCAGCGCTTCGCGCAGGGTAAGGCCCGCCGCCACCAGCGTGGCCATGGTGGCTATCACAGTGTCGCCCGCGCCAGTCACGTCAAACACTTCTCTGGCCTGCGCGCTCACATGCAACTGGCCATCGGCGTCAAACAGCGTCATGCCTTCTTCGCTGCGGGTGAGCAACACGGCGTCCAGCTTCAACTGCGTGCGCAGATTGTGGGCCTTGGTGCGCAGGTCTGCTTCGTCGCTCCAGGCGCCAATGACCTGCTGCAGTTCTGCCCGGTTGGGGGTGATAACGCTGGCCTGCTGGTAGCGGGAATAGTCGCTGCCTTTGGGGTCGATCAGGATAGGTTTGCCCAGCGCGCGGGCCTGACCGATCATGTCGCCCACATGGGCCAGACCGCCTTTGCCGTAGTCCGAAAAAAGTACGGCATCGTGCTGGGGCAGCAACTGGGTGAAGGTGGCTGTCTGGCTGGCCAGAATTTCACTTTTGGGTGTGTTCTCGAAGTCCAGGCGCAGCAATTGTTGCTGGCGCCCGATCACGCGCAGCTTGACCGTGGTCTTGAGGTCGGCGTCGCGTCCGAAGTGGGTGCGGATGCCGGTTTGGGCCACCAGCGCTTCGAGCTTGTGGCTGGCTTCGTCGGCCCCAACCACCGTGAGTAGCGAAGCCTGCGCGCCCAGCGTGACCACGTTGTAGGCCACGTTGGCTGCACCGCCATTGCGCTCTTCTTCACGGGTAATGCGCACCACAGGCACGGGTGCTTCCGGGCTGATACGGTCTACCGCACCGTACCAGTAGCGGTCCAGCATGACATCGCCAACGACGAGCACACGGGCCTGCGACATGGATTGTTTGGAAAGGGTCATGGTGGTCTAGAGTTCTTCTACTCGACGGGCCGGATAACTGTCCCAGGCTTGGCAGCCAGGGCATTGCCAGAAATGCTGTTTGGCCTCGAAGCCGCAGGCTGCACACCGGTAGCGGGTCAGGGGTTTGACGGCATGGTCCAGTGCACGCTGGACCTGCGGATGGAATTGTTCGTGTTCCAGCTTCTCGCCTGCAATCCACTTTGCCGCGGCCACCAGCGAAGGTTCCTGTTCCAGGTGGCGGGCATACCAGTCGCGGGCGGTGGAGGTGGTGTCGCCTTGTGCAGCCTCGAGCGCGACGATGGCATCGAGCACGTCCAGTGCCGGGGCTTGGGCGTAGATGTCTTTGAGCAGCGCCAGCGCTGCCTCGGTGCCATGGGCGGCAATGGCGTATTGCGCCAGCAGGGGTGCAATCAGGGCAACGGCTGCGGGGGCAGCCTGTGTGGCCTCGGTCAGGGTTGCAAAGGCCTGGCTGAATTGCCCCTGACTGTGTTGCAAACGGGCCAGATCCATGCGCGGGCGTGGTGCTTCTGGTGCCGTTTCCACGGCCTGCAGGAGCACGGCGGCGGCTTTGTCGAGCTGCTGGCTGGCAACCAGGCTGCTGGCCTGTTCGCACAGGTAATGCGACAAGCGGCCCTTGAAACTTCCCTGGCCTGCGGACTCCAGTTTCTGGGCAATCACGGCAGCATGCTCCCAGTCTCGCGAACGCTCGTAGTTGGAAAGCAGTGCCAGCCGGGCCTGGGCTTCGAAGCGGGAACCTTCCAGTTTGATCAGCGCGTCTTCGGCGCGGTCGAGCAGGCCTGCCTTGAGGTAGTCCAGTGCCAGCGCATGTTGTGCGCGATGGCGATCGTCCAGACTCAGGTCACCCCTTGAGAGCAGATGCTGGTGCACTCGCACCGCGCGTTCGTATTCACCCCGGCGGCGAAACAGGTTACCCAGTGCAAAGTGCAACTCCGAAGTGTCGGGGTCGTTTTGTACCGCTTCAATAAAGGCATCAATGGCCTGGTCCTGCTGCTCATTGAGCAAAAAGTTCAGGCCCTTGAAATAGGCCTTGGGGGCCTGGCGGTTTTCCAGGCGCAACTGGCGCATGTCCATGCGTGAGGCCAGCCAGCCCAGTACAAAGGCTACCGGCAAGCCCAGCAGGATCAGGGTGATATCAAAGTCCATCGGGGCGCGGTACGATTTGTTTTTCCGATTCGGTGCCCATTGCCGCAATCGTGGCCGCACTGGCTACTTCGCGGGCCCGGGCTGCGTCCCGGCGGTGTCGCCACCAGCGTGGCACCATGCCCAGAATACCGATGATCAGTCCAGCCCCGAATGCACTCAGAACCACCAGCACCATGGGGGCTGTCCAGCGGTAGCCAAAGAAGAAGTGCACCGTGACATCACCCTGGTTGTTCAGAGCGAAGGCAAAGAGGGTAAAAAAAATGGCCGCCTTAAGTAACCACTTAAAGAGCCACACGATCTGTTTCATTCATCTCCTCGGTATCGAGGGATTCTAATGGACTGTACGCCCACGCAAGGGCGCCAGGGGGTCAACTTTTCGTGGTCGCTTCCAGTTCCGCGGTACGCTGGTCTACAGCCTCGCGCAGGGCTTTGCCCGGCTTGAAATGGGGCACCCGTTTTTCAGGGATGGCCACGCTCTCGCCACTGCGGGGGTTGCGTCCCATGCGCGGCGGGCGGCGGTTGATGGAGAAACTTCCAAAGCCGCGGATCTCAATGCGATGCCCACGCACCAAGGCATCGTTCATCGCATCCAGAATGGCCTTGACGGCAAATTCTGCATCGCGATGCGTCAGCTGGCTGAAACGGTTGGCCAGTTCTTCAACGAGGTCGGAGCGGGTCATGCTGGGATGCAATAGTCAATAAAAAACGACCGGAGCCCAAAGATAAAACTCTCAGGGCCACCGGCCGTTGGATCAGATCAACAACGGATTAGTTGTTGTCGAGCTTGGCACGCAACAAGGCACCCAGGCTGGTCGTACCGGCGTTTTCGCGGGCAGACTGCTGGCTCAGCGTTTGCATGGCTTCGTTCTGGTCAGCCATGTCCTTGGCCTTGATGGACAACTGGATGTTGCGGGTCTTGCGATCCACGTTCACCACCACAGCAGTCACTTCGTCGCCTTCTTTCAGCACGTTGCGAGCGTCTTCAACGCGGTCGCGGCTGATTTCAGAGGCGCGCAGGTAGCCAATGATGTCTTCGCCCAGGTCGATTTCAGCGCCCTTGGCATCCACGGTCTTGACCTTGCCGGACACGGTTTGGCCTTTGTCGTTGATAGACACAAAGGTGGTGAAGGGGTCGGAGTCGAGCTGCTTGATGCCCAAAGTGATGCGCTCGCGGTCCACGTCCACGGCCAAGACCAAAGCCTCGACTTCCTGGCCCTTTTTGTATTCGCGCACAGCGGTTTCGCCGGGCTCGTTCCAGGACAGGTCAGACAGATGCACCAGACCGTCGATACCAGCAGCCAGTCCGACGAACACGCCGAAGTCGGTGATGGATTTGATCGGGCCCTTGACGCGGTCGCCGCGCTTGGTGTTTTGCGCAAATTCTTGCCATGGGTTGGCC
>CAJBMJ010000079.1 GCA_903954045.1 uncultured beta proteobacterium
GACGCCCAGCGTATTGGCATCGTTGAGGTCTTGCGCGATGGCCCGCTGAAGATCCGGCGCGGTCAGATCAATCGCCAGCTGTTCCATGTTGATGCCGAGGCCGTCAAGGTATTTCCAGGTCAAATCGGCCTTGGCTGTATGGTTGGACGCCCAATCAGACTGATTGCTGAAAAGTGCTTCCAGTGCAGGCCAGAACTTGCCCTGCCGATGCGCGGCAGCCAGCACGGCCACCACTTTGTCCGAACCCTTGTGAAACGGTGCGTAGCGCATGACTAGCCGAATGCGCCCAGGGTGCTCGGCCATCAGGCGTTTGACCATCGGATAGAACGTGCGACAGGTCTCGCAAGCGGGGTCAAAGAATTCGACAATCACAACCGGTGCATCGGCCCGGCCTTCGTTGGGAGAATGCGGACGAATCAGCGCTGAACGATCAATGGGTGCTGTCTCCGGTGCTTTTTTTCCCGGGTTTGCCAGGTACCACCAGCTCCCCAGGCCAATGACCAGTAAAAGTGCGATGAGCGATGCGATGTAGGTCGTTTGTTTTTGCATAAATGATTTTTTCGGTATTGCCATTCAACCCAGGTGGGTATGGCGCTCTGGCTTGGCGCCGGCTTCCATGGCGGCCAAGCCCTGCAAAATACCACAGGCATCCACCGCACTTTCGGTCTGGCACCGTTGGCGCAGTGCGGCCAGTTGCTCTTTCAGGTAGCTCAGTTCCCGGATGCGCTCGTCGACATGGGCAATGTGCTGATCGAACACGGCATTGATGGCGCCACAACCCTCGGAGGGGCGATCTGCCAAGCCCAACAAGGTGTGGATTTCCCCATGGCTCATGTCCAGTGCGCGGCAGTTGCGGATGAAGCGCAAGCGTTCCAGATGGTCCGGGCCATAGACCCGGAAGTTGCCTGCGGTGCGCGCAGTCTCGGGAAGCAGTCCTTCCTTTTCGTAGTAGCGCACAGTTTCGACAGTGGTTTGAGCGACCTGGGCCAATTCACCAATTTTCATGACAGATTCCAAAATAGTTCTTGACTCTATAGTAACTTCAGGTTGCGTAATAGGGTTAATTCCAAAACGGACGTCCATATGACTGCAAACGATCACAGTGCCCACGGCACAGACAACACTCCCAACGAGGCACAACCCGCCAACGCGTGTTGCAGTGGGCACTGCGCCAATGTTGGAATGCCCGTCCCACTGGCACACTCCAAAAAGGCCGTGGCTGGTACCAGTGTGCAAACCCCCATTCGCATCATGCAGATGGATTGCCCCACGGAAGAAGCGTTGTTGCGCAAAAAGCTGGGCGGCATGGCCGGTGTGGACGGCATGGAGTTCAATCTCATGCAGCGTGTGCTCACCGTCACGCATGAACCCCATGCCCTGGAGCCAATTCTGGCCGCCGTGCGCTCGCTGGGCTTTGCACCCGAGATTGCCACCGGAGCGCCCACACCCGACGCGCCCAAGCCGGAGGCCGTCAAGGCGTGGTGGCCACTCGCCATCGCAGGACTGGCGGCAATTGCGTCCGAAGTGGTGCAGTGGGCGGGGTTGCCGACTGGGTTGGCAGCCGCGTTGGCCGTGGTCGCCGTTCTCGCCAGTGGAACAAGCACCTTCAAGAAGGGCTGGGTCGCCATCCGCAACGGCAACCTAAACATTAACGCGCTGATGAGCATCGCTGTGACTGGTGCGCTGCTGTTAGGCCAGTGGCCGGAAGCGGCCATGGTGATGGTGCTATTTACGATTGCCGAACTGATCGAAGCCAAGTCTCTTGACCGGGCACGCAACGCCATTCAGGAGTTGATGCGGTTGACGCCGGAACGTGCGACGGTGCAGCAGGCCGACGGCAGCTGGTGTGAAGTGAATGCCAAGCTAGTCGCAGTGGCTGCCAGGGTGCGTGTCAGGCCGGGTGAGCGCATTGCCCTGGATGGAAGCATCGTCAGTGGTCGCTCCACCATCAACCAGGCCCCGATCACGGGCGAGAGCCTGCCGGTCGACAAAGTGGAGGGCGATGCCGTTTTCGCCGGAACCATTAACGAGGCAGGGTCTTTCGAATACGTGGTCACTGCGATAGCGGGCCAGAGCACGCTGGCGCGCATCATTCATGCCGTTGAGGCCGCGCAGGGCGCACGGGCACCCACCCAGCGTTTTGTCGACCAGTTTGCCCGCGTGTACACCCCTGTTGTCTTTGCCATCGCCGTGGCGGTTGCGGTTTCCCCCCCGCTGCTGCTGGGCGGTAGTTGGATGGAATGGGTCTACAAGGCGCTGGTGCTGCTGGTCATCGCCTGTCCGTGTGCGTTGGTGATCTCCACACCAGTGACCATCGTCAGCGGATTGGCCGCCGCTGCGCGTCAAGGCATTCTCATCAAGGGCGGTGTCTATCTGGAAGAAGGGCGCAAGCTGGCCTGGCTGGCGCTGGACAAGACCGGGACCATC
>CAJBMJ010000080.1 GCA_903954045.1 uncultured beta proteobacterium
CTTGGTCAGATAGTCGTCTGCACCCAGGTTCATGCCGTCGCGCACGTCCTGGCGGTCAGCCCGGGCGGTGAGCAATATCACAGGAATGTGGGAAATGTTCTGGTCCTGCCGCAGCGCCTGAATCAGCTGGTGGCCCGTCATCTCGGGCATCATGACGTCACTGAGGATCAGGTCGGGAATGTGTTGCCGTATCAGTTCAAGGGCTTCCAGCCCGTTTTGGCCTGCCCATACCTCAAACCCTTCCAGGCCGAGCATACGTTTGAGGTTGGTGCGGATGTCGGGCTCGTCCTCGGCAATCACTATTTTGGCGATCTGGCTCATAGGCTAGTCCCGACAGGAAGGAGCTTGATCAGAAGATCGCGCAGGTGGGCCAGGTTGAAAGGCTTGGTCACATAGTGACTGGCGCCCTGTTGCATGGCTGCCTCCAGCTTTTCGGGCTCTGCACTGGCAGACAAGAAGACGAACGGGATTTGCTTCAAAGTACTGTCTCCCTGCAATGCGGACAGGACCTCAAAACCATTGAGGTACGGCATCATGACGTCGCAGAAAATCAGGTCGGGCTTATGGGTCCTTACCGCTTCAAGTCCGGAACGCCCATCCGCTGCTTCGAGGGTGGCATGGCCCTCCAGTTTGAGAAACCTGACCAGGTTTTCCCGAATGGAAACTTCATCATCAATCACGAGTACGGTTGCCACGTTGGACCTCTTGCAGCATGAAATCGGGGGAAAGATCTAGCCAAGCACCCTGCACGTTACCAGACTTTGCCTCTTTTGGGACGTTGGCCCATGGGCGAAAGGGTTTGAATCAGAGCCAGACAGTGAAACGCGTACCCTGCCCAGGCTGGCTTTGTACTTCAATCCGTCCACGGTGCAGATCGACAGAACTCTTGACGATCGCCAGGCCCAGACCCGTGCCTGCAATATCCCCCACATTGCTGGCACGGTGGAAGGTTTCGAACAGGTGGGGCAGTTCCAGCGCCGGAATGCCAATGCCCTGGTCCGTCACAGTAAACACCGTACGGGATTCTTCGCGACGTACGCAAAAGCGCACTTCGCCGCCCTGTGGTGAGTACTTGATGGCGTTGGAAAGAAGATTGCTGAAAATGTGGCGCATCAACTTGGGATCAAACAGCCCTTCGCGGACCTCCGGCGAAATGTCCAGAGTAACCGTGCTGCTGGCATTCGGATGCAACTGACACGCCTCGTCAACCAGACTCTGGCACAGACCTGGCAAGGAGATGGCTTGAGGAGTGAAGTCCAGCATGTTCGCCTGGGCTTTGCCAATCAGCAGCATGCGGTCCAGCATGTGGGTCATGCGCTGCACTGCTACGCCAATGGAAGCCAGCAGCTGGGCCACCTCACTCTCTGGCAGGCGGCTACCGTAATGCGCCAGCAACTCCTGCGAGGACTGGATGCTGGCAAGCGGCGTGCGAAATTCATGGCTGGTCATGGATACAAAGCGGGAGCGCAGCAGGTTGAGTTCCTGTTGTTGTGCCAGGGCAAGCCTGGTCTCGTCTTCGGCTTGCTTGCGTTCGGTGATATCCAGAAAAGTCCAGATCACGCCGGAGTCGGGGTCCTTGGGGGTGAGACAACTGCCCGCCATCACCACCCAAAACCGCTCCCCGTTACTGCGCTGCAGTTGCAGCTCGGTGTCGTAAGCGTTGGTCTCAATCAAACTCGCTCGCGCCACCCGTCCAAATTTCTCCCAGCTTTCATCGTCAGGATGTATATATCGCGATGATCTGCCTATCAGCTCATCGCGCTTGAATCCCATCATCTGGGCGAACTTTTCATTGACCCACTGGTGATTGCGAGCCACGGATAACACGATGCCCATAAGTGCGTTATTGAGTATGGCCTCACGTTCCGAAGAGGTTTCCTGTAACTGGCGCTGTGAACGCTGTAGTTCAACCAGCAATTCTTGCTGTGCCTGATTGCGGGC
>CAJBMJ010000081.1 GCA_903954045.1 uncultured beta proteobacterium
AAGTGGCTGATGAGCGCCAGCACCATGGCGGTGTCTGCGGCGGCCATCATGGCCTGTCCGCACAGCATGGCCCCCACGCGGGAGAGCTGCTCGCTTTGCGGCAAACGCAAGCTGACCTCGCCAGGGCTGCAGGATTCCACCCGCAAGTTGAGCGCCTGCACCCAGGGTGCAAACAAATCAGCCAAATCCTTTTGCAGGGATTCACAGCTTGCAGTGGTGTCGGTCATAAAACTTCGCCCAGAACAGATTTACTTGGCAGACACCAGCGTATTGTCTCTGGCCAGCGCAATGGCCTCTGACAACACAGCGCGGTCTCCTATGTGGTTGCACAAGATAAGCACCAGTTTGGACAGCATCATGTCGGCCTGGTCGTCGGTCATTTCGCGCTGGCTGTTGATGAGTTCGGCGTAAAAGAGATCCTGCTCTGCAATGTTGGGTTGTCGGTTCAAAGCCATGTTCATTCTCCAGAGTTCATTGCAACTTGAGGCAGCGGCGCAGGGCTGCGCCTACTTTTTCAGCATCAAAAGCGCGCCAACGCGCAGCAACGTGCTGGTCAGGGCGAATCAGGTACACGGTGCCCGGCTTGGCGTCATAGCGCTGCGCCAGCAAACCTTTGGTGTCTTGAATGTCCTTGCCCACTTCGATCACTTCTGTCGTAAACCCGGCCACGGTTACCGCTTGGGCAGGGCCGAAACTGAGCAATGCAAAGCCATTGCCCAATTGGTTTAACAGCCAGCTGTCGTTGCCACCTTTTTGGATAGGTGCATCGGCGCAGTTGGTGCCTGGAAACATCTTGCCCTCAAACACATCGGAGTCGGGCGTATTGAGTGAAGACGTCACATATGGGGTTGGCGTGGAGAGCCTGCCGCTATTGACCAGGGGTCTGGCAAAGGGCTCCGTACGTGCTAGTTCAAGCACCGCATTGCGCAGACGCAGTGAGGTTCGGCTCTTGGGTGTGATGAAGTCGGTGGCGCGGGTGGAATTGCCCAGGTTGTCGTCAGCTGCAAAAGCACGCTCTTCGTGATAAGTGTCCAGCAGGGCCATGGGAGCCACACCATCCATCACGGCTTTGAGCTTCCAGCTGAGATTGTCGCAATCCTGCACGCCTGTGTTGGCGCCGCGCGCTCCAAAAGGAGACACCTGGTGCGCAGCATCTCCTGAAAAAATCACCCGGCCATGGCGGAACTGGTCGATGCGGCGGCAGGCAAACTGGTACACCGACACCCACTCCAGTTCAAACTCCACATCCGGGCCCAGCATGGCCTGGATACGGGGAATCACTTTTTCTGGTTTCTTTTCTTCGTTGGGGTCAGCATCCCAGCCCAACTGGAAGTCGATGCGCCAAACGTCGTCGGCCTCTTTGTGCAACAAAACGCTCTGGCCCTTGTGGAATGGTGGGTCAAACCAGAACCAGCGCTCGGTCGGAAATCCCGCCTTCATGACCACATCGGCAATGAGGAAGCGGTCCTGAAAAAACTGGCCGGTGAAGTCAGCGCCCACCATGCGGCGGGTGTCGCTGTTGGCACCGTCGGCGGCAATCACCCACTGTGCCTCCAGCTTGAAAATGCCATCGGGTGTCTCAACAGTGAGCATGGCCACATCTGAACTTTGCTCGATAGAAAGCACTTTGTGCTTCCAGCGCAGGTCCACCAAATCTGACTCTTCGCAAGACTTGACAAGCCGCTCTTCCAAGTAGTACTGCTGGTAGTTGATCATGGCCGGCATCTTGTGATCGGACTCTGGCAGCAGATCAAAGGAGTAGGTCAGGTCATCCCGGAAGAAAACCTTGCCTACTTTCCACTGCACGCCCTTCTCGGCAAACTCCTGACCCACGCCCAGCCGGTCCCAAATTTCCAGGGGGCGTTTTGCGTAGCACACTGCGCGCGAACCGATGCTCACGGTGTTGTTGTCATCCAGGATGACGCTGGGAACACCCCGGCTTGCAAGATCCAAAGCCTGCGTCAAGCCGATGGGGCCGGCGCCGATGATGACCACCGGGTGGCGTTTGATGCTGCCTGCGCGCTGCTCTTCGCTTTGCACGTAGGCATATTCTGGGTAGGTGTAGGTCTTGAGCATGTTTTGTCTCCTCACTGTTCTTGTTGACGGGCTTAACCTTCCAGGGTTTCCCACATCAGGCGGTCTCGCTCGGCAGTCCATACGCGGGGGTCGGGGTACTGGGTGGCCTCGTCGTAGGCGCGGGTCACATCAAAGGGCATGCAGTGGTCAAAGATCACCCAGCTGCCGTATTTGGGTTTGAGGGCAGCGTAGGTTTCTTTGTAGGCGGTGTTGAGGTCTTTGCCGGCTTTGGCAGCGGCCTGAACGCTGCTGTACAGGTCTGACACAAACTCGCGGGTGACTTGCAAGCCGCGCTGAACCTGGGCCTCGCCCTTTAATGCGGGGCCGCGCCCGGGAACCAGTGCCTGCGGGCCCAAAGCCGCGATGTTAGAGAGCGTCTGGGGCCAATCTTTGAAATAGGCGTCTCCCGCATAAGGCGTGGCATCAAACTCGACCAAATCGCCTGACAGCAGTGTTTTTTCACCCGGCAGCCAGACCACGGTGTCGCCCTTGGTGTGACCGCGCCCGAGTTGCAACAATTGGACTTCGAGCTTGCCAAGCCACAACGTCATTTTTCCGGAGAAGGTCATGGTGGGCCAGGTCATTCCGGCCGGTACTGTTTCTACATTGCGAAAGAGGCGGGGGAAACGGCCGATCTCACTGGCTTTGTCGGCTTCGCCACGCTCAACGATCAGGTCGTAGGTATCCTGACTGGCCAAAATTTGTTGAGGCTGGTAGGCGCTGGCGCCCAAAACCCGCACCGCATGGTAGTGGGTCAACACTACGTATTTGATGGGCTTATCAGTAACTTCACGAATTCTGCGAATCACATCTGCCGCCATGGCTGGGGTCGCCTGCGTGTCAGCCACCAGCACGGCATCGTCGCCAATGATGATGCCGGTGTTGGGGTCGCCCTCTGCGGTGTAGGCCCAGGCGTGTTCGGAAAGCTGGGAAAAGCTGATTTTTTTCTCTTCCAGATCGGCTTGGGACGCGAATTTCTTTTCTGTGCTCATAGACTACTCCTAACAATCGAGACGGCGGGTGAGAGAACTTTTGGTAAATTTGCCAATTACAAATCGATTTGTAGTTTACGTTTATTCTTCGCCAATATCAAATCTATTTGCATTAGGCAAACTACGACTATCTTTTTTGGAGCTAATGTGCTTGCACAAGACGATGAGCGTGAAGATCGGGGCCAGCGGTCGGTTCAGTCCATTGAGGTGGGTGGACGCTTGCTGCTTGCTTTGTCGCAAAACCCGGGGCCGCTAACCCTTAAAGACTTGGCTGCGCTGGCAGAGTTGCCTGCCTCACGCGCTCACCCTTACCTGGTGAGCTTTGGGCGCTTGCGACTGATCGAACAAAACCCGGAAACCGGTCTTTATGCATTGGGGCCGGCCGCACTTCAGCTGGGGCTAACCTGTTTGCACCAGTTGGACCCCGTGCGGGCGGCCTTGCCTGTGGCGCAGGACCTGGCAGCAAAAACCGGATTTGCTGTGGCCTTGTCGGTCTGGGGCAACTTTGGCCCCACGGTCATTCGCCTGATTGAGGCACGCCAGCCACTGCACATTGCTATGCGCGTGGGCACGGTGATGTCCATTCTGGGTACCGCCACAGGCAGGGCATTTGCAGCCGTCATGCCACTGGAAAGTATCGAGCAGTCGATGAAGGCCGCCTTGGGCGATGCGGGCCAGAAAAACGCCTACCCAGCTTCAAGCATCAATGCCACTGAGCTGGCGAAGGCCGCCGAAGAAGTGCGAACCTACGGGGTGACGCGGGCTGTGGGCCGCCCTATTCCGGGAGTCAATGCGTTCAGTGCGGCTGCTTTTGACCACGACGGCGAGCCGGTCATCGTCATCACGGCGCTGGGGCACCAGGATCATTTTCCTGAAGCCTGGGATTCAGACGCTGCCCATGCCGTGCGGGAGGCAGCTGCCGAAATTTCAAGCCGGCTGGGATGGAGCCGGAAAATCGAAAAGTCTCAGTAAGGCAATCGGACCATACTTGTGACTGCTTGGTCGGGAATCCGGCGGTACTCCCTTATCATTAGGCAACGTGATTAGTTCGGCTCCCCAATCCATCGATCCACCAAAACAATGAGGAAATTCATGACAACCAATAAATCAAAAATCATCTACACCCTGACTGACGAAGCGCCCATGCTGGCCACGGCAGCGTTTTTGCCGATCATTCGCACTTTTGCAACCCCTGCAGGCATTGAAGTGGCAGAAAGTGATATCTCGGTAGCAGCCCGTGTTTTGGGTACTTTCCCCGAGTTTTTGTCAGAAGCGCAACGGGTGCCCGATACGCTGTCCGAAATGGGCAAGCTCACGCTCAAGCCAGAAGCCAACATCATCAAATTGCCCAACATCAGTGCCTCGGTAGGGCAACTGGTTGCCTGTATCAAGGAATTGCAGTCCAAGGGCTACGCAGTGCCTGACTACCCTGATGCACCCAAAACCGAAGAAGAAAAAGCCATTCGCGCCCGCTATGCCAAGTGCATTGGAAGCGCGGTGAACCCCGTGCTGCGGGAAGGCAACTCTGACCGTCGTGCGCCCCGCGCTGTCAAGGAATTTGCGCGTAAAAACCCCCATTCCATGGCGGAATGGAGCCAGGCATCACGCTCGCACGTATCCCACATGCACCATGGTGACTTCTACCATGGCGAAAAATCCATCACGCTGGACCGGGCGCGCGATGTCAAGATGGAGTTGATCACCAAGAGCGGCAACACCATTGTTCTGAAACCCAAGGTTTCTCTGCTGGACCGTGAGGTCATCGACAGCATGTTCATGAGCAAGAAGGCGCTGGAAGATTTTTACGAAAAGGAAATTGAAGACGCGCGCAAAACCGGCGTAATGTTCTCATTGCACGTCAAGGCGACCATGATGAAGGTGTCTCACCCCATCGTCTTCGGCCACTGTGTGAAGATCTTTTACAGAGACGCATTCGAGAAGCACGGCGCATTGTTCAAGGAACTGGGCGTCAATGTAAACAACGGCATGGCCGACCTGTACGGCAAGATTGCAACGCTGCCCCAGTCTAAGCAGGACGAAATCAAGCGTGATCTGCACGCTTGCCATGAGCACCGCCCCGAACTGGCTATGGTCGACTCCGCCAAGGGCATTACCAACTTCCACTCTCCCAACGATGTGATTGTGGATGCGTCCATGCCCGCCATGATCCGCAATGGCGGCAAGATGTGGGACGCCAATGGCCGCTTGAAGGAAGTCAAAGCGGTGATGCCAGAGTCGACCTTTGCACGTATTTACCAGGAGATGATCAACTTCTGTAAATGGCATGGCGCGTTCGACCCCAAGACCATGGGTACGGTACCCAATGTGGGCCTGATGGCCCAGCAAGCTGAGGAATACGGCTCCCACGACAAAACCTTTGAGATTCCAGAAGACGGCGTGGCCAACATCACCGACCTGGCAACTGGCGAAGTGATTCTGAGCCAGGACGTTGAGGTGGGAGACATCTGGCGCATGTGCCAGGTGAAAGACGCTGCTATCCGCGACTGGGTGAAACTGGCCGTGACGCGTGCCCGCAATTCCGGCATGCCGGTGGTGTTCTGGCTCGACCAATACCGTCCGCACGAAGCGCAGTTGATTACCAAGGTCAAGATGTACCTTCATGAGCACAACACGGCGGGCCTGGACATCCAGATCATGAGCCAGGTGCGAGCCATGCGCTACACACTGGAGCGCGTGATCCGCGGCCTGGACACGATCAGCGCCACTGGCAATATTTTGCGCGACTACCTGACTGACCTCTTCCCCATTATGGAACTCGGCACTTCGGCCAAGATGCTGTCTGTGGTGCCTCTGATGGCCGGCGGCGGCATGTATGAAACAGGTGCGGGGGGCTCGGCGCCCAAGCACGTACAGCAACTGGTGGAAGAAAACCACCTGCGCTGGGATTCATTGGGTGAGTTCCTGGCCCTGGCGGTGTCGCTGGAAGACATGGGCATCAAAAACGGCAACAACAAAGCCAAAATTCTGGCAAAAACGCTGGATGCTGCTACAGGCAAACTGCTGGACAACAACAAGAACCCCAGCCCGAAAACGGGACAGCTCGACAACCGCGGTAGCCAGTTTTACTTGGCTATGTATTGGGCTCAGGAATTGGCCGCTCAGACTGAGGATACAGAAATGCAAGCCCAGTTTGCGCAGTTGGCCAAGACGCTGACTGAGAGCGAGGTCGCTATTGTGGAAGAGCTCAGGGCGGTACAAGGGCAGCCAGCTGACATCGGTGGGTACTATCTGCCTGACGTTCAAAAAATGGTCGCCGTCATGCGCCCCAGTGCAACCTTGAATGCGATCTTCAAGTCCGCGTAAATTTCCATAGTGCAAGCCCCATTTCGCATTCCTGCTGGATTGCGGATTGGGGTTTTGTTTTTAACACCCACACCGCTTCTCAAAGCATTCCGCCAGGTCACTATGCTGCCTTCTATACGCTCCGTTGCTCTGTTGACTTTTGTGGCGGCAGCCCTGTCGGGTTGCTCCATTTTTTCCAAGTCGCCCGCTCCTGCACAAACGCAAGTAGCACCAACGCCGCAAGAGGCAGCACCTGTGCCCGCGCAAAAGGCCTCTGCGGCAGTGTCTGCTCCTGTGCAAACGCCTGAGGCAATACCCGTGGTGAGGGTTGCTGAACCCGTCAAATCAGAACCCATTCCACCAGCCCGCCCACTGCCTGAGCCGGCAACACCTGTGCCAGCCGCCCAAAGCAGTGCACCTGCTGCCACTGCAGTGGCCGCTGGTGCTGCATCTTCAGTCCTGGTGCCCGGCTTTTACATCAATGTAGGACTGTTTGCGGTTCCAGCAAACGCCACCAAAGCATTTCAGAAGTTGGAGCAAGCGGGCTTGCCAGTGTTTACCGACGTAACTGACTCCAAAAAAGGGAAACTCACCCGGGTCAGGGTGGGACCGTTCAACACCCGGGCCCAGGCGGACACAGCGGCCAAGAAAATTCAGGGACTGAAGCTGGAAGCCGTGGTGTTCAAGCATTGATTCTTTTTCGGGCTGACTGCGGTATCGAATGAAAGACTACTACTCTGCACTGGGACTGGGCAGTGACGCAAGCCTGAGCGACATTAAAAAGGCTTTTCGTCAAAAAGCAGCCCAGTACCATCCCGACAGAAACTCGGCGGACGATGCGCCCGAGCGATTCAGAGCGGTGCAGGAAGCGTATGACGTATTGTCGGATGATGTGAAGCGTCAAGCCTATGATGACAATCGGCGACGCAATTTGCTGGACAGCCCCATCGACACAGCGCGCGAAATCTGGAACAACTACTTTGAGAAGTTGTTATGACCTTACCTGACACTGGAACCAATCCATGAGCACCTCCCCATTTTTTTCAGAGCTTTGCTCCGCTTACCAGGCAGAGATCGATGATCTCTCCTTTGATTCGGAAGGCAAAAACGTACTTGAAAAACGTCTGAAGGAAAAACGTGCGCAGATTGGCTTTTTAGTCCAGATGCTGGAGACCAACCCTGAAATGGTGGCAGTCGTTTTGCATCAGGCATTTCGCTTCACCAGCCCGTCCGCCATGAATCATCTTCTTGCGCAGGATGCCGATGAACTTCCAGATTGGACGAGCCTGAGCGAGAGCATAGAAATCGCGCCCTGGGCGCAGAACCTGGTGAAAACCATACTCAAAGAACCCAGAGGCGATTGGTGCCTGATATTGGCTGCGGCCCTGGAATACCGGTATGGCCATCTGGACCCCCATCGCGCTGAAAGTGATGATGAAACCCGAGCCGGCGAGGAAGACCGCGATTTGGTTCGAGTACAAAGGCATGATGACAACCATACCGAAGATCATGATGCCGAAGAGGACGAGGCCAGGGTGAGGGATGAAGCCGGCAACGATTGGCTGGAAGCCCAGGGCTTTGATCGCAAAGAATAAGGACAATGAAATGAATGCTTTGGCGCTGATTGCAAAAACACAAAGTCTGATTGCCAGCGGAGACATTGTTGCTGCGGAGGCTGCTTTGGTTGAACTAGCGGATGCAGAAGGCGATTTCGCCCTGGTGGCGGTACTGGAGCAACTGCCGCCCAAAGACATATTGGCTGTTATTCGTGAATACGACAACTCCAAGGAGTCCGTTATCAATTTGCTGGTGACACCAGAGCAGTTTGCAAAAGCCGTGGTGATTGAAAAGCAGTACAAAGACCTTTCCCGCACCCATTTGCGCGGCATGGTCAATTCAGTCATCTTCCGCGAAGATTCCGACCCGGTGGAGTTTTTGAATGCCATTGGCGATCTGGAGGGTGGGGCCGAGGCACTGGCAGACTACTTCACCGAAAAATGGAGTCGTGTCGAAGCATTTGCACGTACGGGCACCTTTGACACTGCTGAAGATGACGGGGAGATGCTGACCGAGACTGCACTGCTGGCATCTGCCTACGCGAAACCGCGTGTCGAGGAAGATGAAGTAGCCGACGGCGACTGGATGCAACTGGCCTGGCTGTTAAAGCATGAGTGTCCGGATTTGTTCATAGAGATGTTGCTGGTACTGCGAGCCAAGGCCCGCGCCCATGATCTGGGACTCGGCGAAGAAGACGAGGTTGAAGCGGACGATGACAAAGTAGAGACCAGCGAAACCGATCGGGGGAAAAGCACTCCGGCAGCGCTTGAGGCAGACGAAGAATCCGCTATTTGACAGGCGCTTGCCATGGTCCAGATTTCGCAATCGCTCACCCTGTTGGACAGGCGACCTTTTTTTGAGAAGGTGCTGGCCTATGGGGTAGCAAACGGCATCATCCATCAGGTCAATCTCACTTCCATCCAGGCGGAAGCCCCCAAGGGTATGGTGCAGATCGCTCGCTACTTTGGCAGCGAATATTTGCGCCCAGAACTGGAGTTGGCACGCGAGCGGATTGTGAACCTGGTGAGCCTGTATCTGGAGCACAGCACCGATGGCAACTTGCATCAGGCAGCAGAGTCCTTGCGAGACCACTCCTTCTTGTCGAGGTCCAAGGGTGGATCCGACATGCTCAAAGCCCTTCTTGCCATGCCACAAAGCAGCCACTTTGGCATGGGGGAACGGCATGGCTTTACCGATGACCATATCCCGTTGTTGGCCAAGTGGACCTTGCGCAGTCTGGACGACTACCGCCGAGAAGTGAGACTGCGCCAACGGGTTGCGCAGTTGATGGATGCGGCGCTCTGGTTGGCAAACGCACTGGACGCGGACGACGAAGAGATGGAAGAAGCGGGTTGCGATGCTGAAGCCCTGATCCGCACTGCGCTGCTAACTCTTGCACACAGGCAAAAGGTTTTGCCCAACTGGGTAGCCTTTGAAAAAATGATTCTGCAGGTGCGAAAACGAGCGGTATCTGGCAAGGAAATTGCCATCGAACTGCCCAAGGGATTGCCAGAAGAGCACCACGCAGTTGTCAGCGCGCTTCGTGACAGCATTGTGTCGGACCTGCCCCGAATGCTCGATACCACCCATTCGCTGCGCAAGCTTTTTCATCAGACTCCTGCGTTGATGGGACGCTATTTTTGGCGTGAGGACGCATTGGGAGAAGTGGACCACTTCGAGCAAAAAGTTTCTGCCGCCTGGGACAAAGCGACGGGAGGCCATAGCGACGACGGTTCGCTACTGACGCTTTTTCTTTGTATCGCTTCGGGCACGACTACAAAAACCTTGTTGACGTCCAAATCAGCAATGACATTGCTGAGGAAAATCCGCAAGAGCGGTTGGAAGCCTGAACTCGCAAGCTCCTATATCACTGCCAATGCACCACCTACATACCAAAGTGACTATCTGGCCATGTGGGAGAGCTTTGTAGAAGAGGAAGTCTCCACATTGTTGAGTGACCACGACTACGACTTTTATGAGGCCATGGCTGTGCTCCGTCAGGATTGCAATATTTCCTGATATTCCGCTTACGACCCACCACTAGCCAAGCGAGCCCAAAGACCGTCTCTGTATCGTTTATGCTTGCGAAACCATGCCGCCCTCCGATCCGATCCAGCTAGATACTCCAGAGACCGCCCTGCCGGGAATTGGCCGCGCCCTGGTTACGGCCGGCAAATTGGGCCAGAAATCAGCGGAAGAGGTCTACCGCAAGTCCCTTTCCAACAAATCCAGCTTTATTGCAGAACTGGTCGGAAGCGGTGCGGTGTCCCCGTCCGATCTGGCGCACACCCTTGCCGTATCCTTCGCAACCCCTCTAGTGGACCTGGATGCCCTGGATGCCCAGCGTTTGCCCAAAGGTCTTCTGGACAGCAAGATCTGTCAGGACTATCGCCTGGTGGTTCTTAGCAAGCACGGCAATGTGTTGATGGTGGCCACCGCCGATCCGACCGACCAGCGCGCTGCCGAAAAAATCAAGTTTGCGACCCAGATGGGTGTGGACTGGATCATTGCCGAATATGACAAGCTCTCCAAGCTGGTAGAGGCCAATGCGGTCACCGCTACCGAAGCCGTAGAGGACATTATTGGCGGAGATTTTGAGTTTGACGATAGCCTGGGCGAACTGGAAACTGAAACCTCCCAGGCCAACACCGCTGAAGTTGAAGATGCGCCGGTCGTCAAGTTCCTGCACAAGATGCTCATGGATGCTTTCAGCATGCGGGCTTCCGACCTGCACTTTGAGCCATACGAGCATACCTATCGGGTGCGCTTCCGGATCGACGGACAGCTAAGAGAAATCGCCAGCCCGCCCATTGCCATCAAGGACAAGCTGGCGTCGCGGATCAAGGTGATTTCGCGCATGGATATCTCCGAGAAACGTGTTCCTCAGGACGGGCGCATGAAGCTCAAGGTGGGGGCAGACAAGGTCATCGACTTTCGCGTGAGCACTTTGCCGACACTGTTCGGCGAAAAAATCGTTATCCGTATTCTGGATCCCAGTAGTGCCAAGTTGGGCATCGACGCGCTGGGTTATGACCCGGAAGAAAAGGCGCGGCTGCTCAAGGCCATTGAGCGACCCTATGGAATGATTCTGGTCACTGGGCCTACCGGCTCTGGTAAGACGGTGTCGCTCTACACCTGTCTGAATTTGTTGAACAAGCCCGGGGTCAACATTGCTACGGCGGAAGATCCCTCTGAAATTAACCTGCCTGGAGTCAACCAGGTCAATGTGAATGAAAAGGCCGGGCTGACCTTTGCGGCGGCCCTGCGCTCTTTTCTGCGCCAGGACCCGGACATCATCATGGTGGGTGAGATACGTGACCTTGAAACGGCAGATATTGCCATCAAGGCATCTCAAACAGGCCATCTGGTTTTGTCCACGTTGCATACCAATGACGCGCCGTCCACTCTGACCCGCATGCGCAATATGGGCATTGCACCCTTCAATATTGCATCCAGTGTGATTCTGATCACGGCGCAGCGTCTGGCGCGCAGGCTTTGCCTGGTCTGTCGCAAACCTGTCGAAGTGCCGAAGAAAGCCTTGCTGGATGCCGGTTATTCCGAAGAGGATCTGGACGGCACCTGGCAACCGTACGCACCTGTAGGCTGCTCAGCTTGCAACATGGGATACAAGGGGCGCGTTGGTATTTACCAGGTGATGCCCATCAGTGAAGAAATCCAACGTATCATTTTGCGCGATGGAAGCGCTCTTGAAATTGCGAAACAGTCCGAACTGGAAGGTGTACGCTCTCTGCGTCAGTCCGGCCTTTTCAAAGTTCGACAGGGACTCACTTCATTGGAAGAGGTTCTCGCCGTGACCAACGAATAACTCGAACCGTAGGGAAACCATGGCTACCGCCGCAAAAACTGCCAATAAAAACGAAGTTGTCTTTGAATGGGAAGGCAAAGACCGCAACGGCAAGCAAGTGCGGGGTGAAACGCGGGCGGTTGGTGAAAATCAGGTGCGCTCTGCCTTGCGTCGCCAGGGCGTAACACCGACCAAAATCAAAAAACGCCGAATGGGGTCTGGGCGGTCTATCAAGCCCAAAGACATGGCCATTTTTACCCGGCAGCTGGCCACCATGATGAAGGCAGGCGTGCCCTTGCTGCAGGCTTTTGACATTGTGGGGCGCGGCAATCCCAACCCCAGCGTGACCAAACTCCTCAACGACATTCGGCTGGACGTTGAAACGGGCACCTCACTGAGCGCTGCGTTCCGCAAGTACCCGATTTACTTCGACAACCTGTATTGCAACCTGGTAGAGGCCGGAGAGACCGCGGGTATCCTGGACCAATTGCTCGACCGCCTCGCGGTCTACATGGAAAAAACCGAGGCCATCAAGTCAAAAATCAAGTCGGCATTGATGTACCCCATCACCGTGCTGATCGTTGCATTTGTGGTGGTGACGGTGATCATGATTTTTGTGATTCCGTCTTTCAAACAGGTGTTTACATCCTTCGGCGGCGAGTTGCCTGCTCCCACGCTGATGGTGATTGCCATGAGCGAATTTTTTATCTCCTACTGGTACCTGATATTTGGTGGCCTGGGAGGCGGTACCTACTTCTTCCTTCAGGCCTGGAAACGGAATGAAAAAGTGCAGTCCTTCATGGACCGCCTGATGCTCAAGTTGCCCGTTTTCGGGGTTTTGGTAGACAAATCGTGCATCGCACGCTGGACGCGCACGCTGGCCACCATGTTTGCAGCCGGAGTGCCATTGGTGGAGGCGCTGGACTCTGTGGGTGGTGCTGCCGGCAACATCGTTTACTTCAACGCAACCCAAAAAATTCAGCAGGAAGTTTCTACCGGTACCGCGCTGACAACGGCCATGACAAATGCCAACCTCTTTCCGTCGATGGTGCTGCAAATGTGTGCCATTGGCGAAGAATCCGGATCCATCGATCACATGCTGAGCAAGGCAGCGGATTTTTATGAGGCCGAAGTAGACGATATGGTGGCCGGCATATCCAGTCTGATGGAGCCCATCATCATCGTGATTCTGGGCACTGTGATCGGTGGCATCGTGGTGGCCATGTACCTGCCCATCTTCAAGCTGGGACAAGTGGTTTGATGCTGTCTTCGGGCGTGCTGTGGATGGATGCCGGGCTGGTCGGGCTGATCGGGCTTCTCATCGGGAGTTTTCTCAACGTGGTGGCTTACCGGTTGCCCAAGATGATGGAACGCCAGTGGGCCGCCGAATGTGCAGAGCTTTCAGGCAAGGAGCTGCCGCCGGCAGAGCGTTTCAATCTGTCGGTTCCCCGCTCCCGCTGCCCACATTGTGGCCATGCCATCGCCTGGCATGAAAACATCCCTGTTGTCAGCTACCTGCTGTTACGCGGTAAATGCTCTGATTGCAAGAAACCTATCGGCGTGCGCTATCCCTTGGTTGAGCTGGCCACTGGTGCTCTCTTTTTCTTTTGTACTTTGCAATGGGGAAATAGCAGCGCCGGGTGGGCTTGGTGTGCTTTCTCGGCGCTTCTATTGGTATTGGCCCTGATCGACTGGGACACCACCTTGCTCCCGGATGACCTCACGCTGCCCCTGCTGTGGCTGGGTCTGATAGCCGCTGCCATGCAATGGATTCCGGTCACTCTCAACTCCTCTTTGTGGGGTGCGGTAGCAGGATATATGTCCCTGTGGTCGGTGTACTGGGCATTCAAGCTCGCCACAGGCAAGGATGGTATGGGCTTCGGAGATTTCAAACTCTTTGCGGCCTTGGGGGCCTGGTTTGGCTGGCAAACGCTGATTCCGATCATTTTGATAGCCTCGGTCATCGGCGCAGTGGTCGGCATCGCCATGAAATTGAACAGCAGTTTGCGCGAGGGCGGGTATGTGCCCTTTGGCCCCTTCCTCGCGGGTGCAGGTTTCAGCGCCCTGATTCTTGGGCCCCAAACGCTGCAGCGATTTGTGGGCCTGTAGAGTTTGGCAATGCTGCAACTTGGATTGACGGGAGGCATCGGCAGCGGCAAATCCACCGTAGCTGCCCTGCTGGTGCAGCACGGTGCCAGACTTATTGACGCAGATGCTATTTCCCGGGCAAGCACCGCAGTTGGAGGCGCAGCCATTGGCCCCATACGGGAGGCCTTTGGCGCAGAGGCCATCACTGCAGAAGGTGCCCTGAACCGCGATGCCATGCGTGCCCTTGTGTTCGTGGATGCCAGCGCCAAATCCAAACTGGAGGCCATCATTCATCCTCTGGTGGGCATCGAAATCGCTCGGCAAACCCAGGAGGCTGAACATTCCGGGGCCCGTTGTGCGGTGTTTGACATACCGCTGCTCGTGGAATCAAACCATTGGCGAAAGCGACTGCATACGGTGATGGTGGTGGACTGCCGTGAGGCCACTCAAATTCAACGCGTCATGGCCCGCAACAGCCTGACTTCCGCCGAAATTGAAACAATCATCGCCACTCAGGCCACACGGGCCCAGCGCTTGGCCGCAGCCGACGTCATTTTGTTCAACGATGGCATCAGCCTGAGCCAACTGGCTTCTGAGGTTGATCAAATCGCAGTGCAGTTCGGGCTATGATTCGGCCACCGGAAAAATCAGCGTGATCCTTTACGAATACCCCTTCAACGAGCGCATTCGCACTTACCTGCGGCTGGAACATCTGTTTGTGCGCCTTGGCACGCTGATGGCGCGCCCTGATCCCCTGGATCACCATTTCGCGCTCACCACTATCTTTGAGGTGATGGATGTGGGGGCCCGTGCTGATTTGAAGTCGGATGTACTCAAAGACCTGGACAAGCAAAAGCAGGTGCTCAACGGCTACCGTGGTAACCCCGCCATTTCCGAAGGTGTCCTCGACAAAATCATTGACCAGCTCGATCAAGGCTTTAGCGGGCTCAACAGCTTGCCGGGCAAGGCCGGTCAATCCCTGACGGAAAACGACTGGTTAATGAGTATTCGCAGCCGTATTGGCATTCCCGGGGGAACCTGTGAGTTTGACCTGCCCGCATATTTTGCATGGCAGCACCGAAGTGCCGGTGAACGACAAGCCCAATTGCACCAATGGGCCTCCACTTTGGCACCCTTGGCCGAATCCATCCAGTTGCTTCTGAAAATGCTGCGCGATTCTGGTTCTCCGCAAAAAGTGGTGGCCGTTGGCGGCCAGTTCCAGCAAAACCTTCCGCAAGGCCGCACTTTTCAGCTGTTGCGCCTGGCCATCGATCCTGCCCAGGGCATGATTCCCGAGATCAGCGGTAACCGGCTCATGGTGTCCATTCGCTTGATGCGCCATGAGGCGGATGACCGACTCCATTCCTGCAATGAAGATGGCTCGTTCGAGCTGACACTCTGCTCATGAAGCCCAAGCTCGTGCGCTGCCCGGAGTGCGGCGGTGACAGCGTGTACGCGTCCAGCAACCCCTACCGGCCCTTTTGCAGCGAACGTTGCAAGAACATGGACTTGGGCGCATGGGCGAGTGAATCGTTTCGGTTACCCACCGAAGCGCCGCCCGATGACCAGGTCTTTGGCGACCCCAAACTTCAGTAAATAAATGGCTGTAGCGCGCGTGAATTAAGCGTCATCAGCTACTAAATGTGTAGCACCCAAATGCTGGCGCTCTGCGGCAAACCAGTTCAGTACCGGCACGGTACCCGGCAAGACTGGAACCACCCCAACAGGCAGCTGTTCCCACGAAAAACGCTGGGCCTCACGCATTTGCAGGTCGCCTGCCCATTCAAACACCTTGCAAAAATGCAAGCGAACCAAGGCGTGTGGGTAGTCCACCATCTCGGTCCTCCAGGGCTGAGCTGCACCGATTTCAATTCCCAATTCTTCGTGTAGTTCGCGCCGTAAAGCTTGCTCCACCGACTCGCCCGCCTCCAGTTTGCCGCCAGGAAACTCCCAGTAGCCCGCATAGGGTTTGCCGTGCGGGCGGGAGGTCAGCAAGAATGCACCATCGCCCCGTACCAGCACGCCCACCGCTACCTCGACAATGGGCCTGTCTGCCCCGCCTTCCCGCTTTGCGTGGGCATGTGCCACCAGAGGTGAGTCGGTACTCACAGGTTGCTGGCCTGGCGACCCGCAAAATCACGGGCGAACTGCCACGCGACCCTGCCGCTTCGCGAACCCCGTTCAAGTGCCCAAACCAGTGCCTCAGGACGGGCCGCTTCAATCTGAGTCGTCGACACGCCCAGTGCGTTGAGCCACTGCGCCACAATTTGCAGGTACTCTTCCTGGTTGAAGGGATAGAAGCTCACCCACAAACCAAAACGCTCGGACAAAGAGATTTTTTCCTCCACGCCCTCCCCCGGGTGCACTTCACCATCGGCCGTGTGGGTGTAGGTCAGGTTTTCCGACATGTATTCGGGCAACAGGTGACGACGGTTGCTGGTCGCATAAATCAGCACATTGGGAGTGGCGGCAGCCACCGAACCATCCAGCACAGACTTCAGCGCTTTGTATCCAGGCTCCCCATCGTCAAAACTGAGGTCGTCGCAAAAGACAATGAATTTCTCCGTACGCTGGCCCACCAGTTCCACGATATCTGGCAAATCCATCAGATCGGCTTTGTCCACCTCGATCAGGCGCAGTCCCTGGCTCGCATAGGCATGCAGGCAGGCCCGGATCAGCGACGACTTGCCGGTCCCGCGCGCCCCGGTCAGTAAAACATTGTTGGCCGGAGCGCCCGCCACGAACTGGGCCGTATTGCGCTGAATTTTCTCTTTTTGCTGGTCAATTTCCTTGAGCGCATCGAGCGACATCGCGCCAATATGGCCGATGGCAGATATCACACCCTGCCCGGAGGAGCGTCGGCGATAGCGAAAAGCGATGGAGGCATTCCAATCCGGCTCGGACAGGCCATGCGGCAAGGATGCCTCGACGCGCGCCATAAACAACTCGGCCCGCGCCAGGAATTGGTCTAGCTTCTCGTTCATTCAACTGCGATAGTCAGCGTTGATGGTCACGTACTCGTGGCTGAAATCGCAAGTCCAGACCGTATCGGTGGCCTGGCCACGGCCCAGGCCCACCCGGACCGTGATTTCGCTCTGTTTCATGACACGCTGACCATCTTCTTCTCGGTAAGTCGGATTGCGGCCACCGTGGGTGACGACGTGTACGTCGTCCAGAAACAGTTCAATGCCGGTCTGATCCAGGTCATCGATACCCGCATAACCTACGGCAGCCAGAATGCGGCCCAGATTTGGGTCGCTGGCGAAAAACGCTGTTTTCACCAAAGGGGAGTGCGCGATGGCGTAGGCCACTTTGCGGCACTCGGCTCCATCTTTCCCGCCATCCACTTTAACGGTGATGAACTTGGTGGCACCTTCCCCGTCACGCACGATGGCCTGCGCCAGCTTGCGCGCCACTTCGAGCATGGCGCCCTTGAGCAAACGGCCATCTTCAGACTCGAGCGATGCAACGGGAACATTGCCCGCTTTGTTGGAGGCAATCACCACCAGGGAATCGTTGGTAGACGTATCTCCATCGACCGTCACCCGGTTGAACGACCCTTCAGCCAATTCCAGGGAGAGCTGCTTCATCACCGACTGGCTCACACAGGCGTCTGTGGCAATGAAGCCCAGCATGGTGGCCATATTGGGGCGGATCATTCCCGCGCCCTTGCTGATGCCGGAAACGGAGATGGTCTTGCCACCCACCACCGCCTGCAGGCCAAAGGCTTTGGGCTGCGTGTCGGTGGTCATGATGCCCTCGGCAGCCTTGATCCAATGGTCAGATCGCGCATCGGCAATGGCAGCGTCCAGCCCCGCAACGATGCGCTCATGCGGCAACTGCTCCATGATCACACCGGTAGAAAAAGGCAGTACCTGGTCTGACTCAATGCCAAGCCGCTGCGCCAAAGCTTCGCAGGTACTGCGGGCACGCGACAGACCTTCGGCTCCCGTTCCGGCATTGGCATTGCCGGTGTTGATCACCATGGCACGGATTTCTTTGTCACCATTCAGATGCTCACGGCACACCTGAACAGGCGCTGCACAAAACCGGTTACTGGTAAAGACGCCAGAAACGCTGGCCCCGGCATCAATCAATACCACAGTCAGGTCTTTGCGGGCAGCTTTGCGCACACCAGCTTCGGTGACACCGATACGCACACCGTCGATCGGGAACAGACTTTTTGCGTCAGGCAAAGGAAGATTCACGGGCATACGGCGCTCCTTAGGCCAGTTTTCCGTGGCACTGTTTGTATTTTTTTCCACTGCCACAGGGGCAAGGATCGTTGCGGCCAACCCGTGGTACTTCTGCTGCCAATGCAGCGGCACCGGCGGCACCTCGCAAGGTTTGTTTGTCCAACGTGGTTTCGACTTCGCCTGTTTCCGTGGGAGCGCTGTAGGTCACGTTGGCAATACTTTCGCCGCGCGACTCCAAGGCATCTGCGGCTTGTTCCAACTGCTCGTTGGACTGAATTTTGACGGTCATCAGCACTTTGGTGACTTCATTCTTGACCGAATCCAGCAGTTGGCCAAACAACTCGAACGCCTCGCGTTTGTACTCTTGCTTGGGCTGCTTCTGCGCATAGCCACGCAGGTGAATACCTTGGCGCAGGTAGTCCAGGGCGCTCAAATGGTCTCTCCAGTGGCTATCGATGCTCTGCAGCAAAACCATGCGTTCAAACTGGGTGAAGTTTTCGAGGCCTACCGAATCCACTTTGGCCTGGAAGTAGGTGTTAGCCGCTGCAACTACCGTCTCCAACAGGTCTTCATCGGTAATGGCGCTGGCATCGCTCACCTGCTTTTGCAAAGGCAAATCCAGTTGCCAATCGGTAGCCAAGGATTTCTGAAGGCCACCGATATCCCACTGTTCTTCCACCGATTCCTGTGGCACAAACTGGCGAACCAGGTCCTGGAAGCAGCCTTCGCGCAGTGAAGTAATCTGGGCAGAGAGATCGGTGGCGTCCAGAATGGCATTGCGCTGCTGGTAAATGACTTTGCGCTGGTCATTGGAGACATCGTCGTACTCCAGCAATTGCTTGCGCATGTCAAAGTTGCGGGCTTCCACTTTTCGCTGCGCACTCTCAATGCTTCGGGTCACAATGCCTGCCTCGATGGCTTCGCCTTCAGGCATCTTCAGGCGGTCCATGATGGCCTTGACCCGATCGCCTGCAAAGATGCGCATCAGCGCGTCGTCCAGGCTCAGGTAGAAGCGTGAAGAACCTGGGTCTCCCTGGCGGCCCGAACGCCCCCTGAGCTGGTTATCAATGCGGCGGGACTCATGGCGCTCCGTGGCAATGATTCGCAAGCCACCCAGGGCCTTGACCGCCTCGTGATCCACGGCCCACTGGGTGCGCAACTGGGCGATCTTGCTTTCTTTGCCCACAGCGTCAAGGGATTCGTCTACTTCGACGGCTTCAACGGTTTTTTCAATGTTGCCGCCCAAAACAATGTCGGTACCACGACCGGCCATGTTGGTGGCAATGGTGATCATCTTGGAACGGCCCGCCTGCGCCACGATATCGGCTTCGCGCGCGTGCTGCTTGGCGTTAAGCACCTGGTGAGGCAGCTTTTCTTTGTCCAGCAACTCAGCAATGATTTCAGAGTTTTCGATCGACGTGGTGCCCACCAAAACCGGCTGCCCGCGCTCATAGCACTCCCGGATGTCCTGGATGGCAGCGACGTACTTTTCGCGGGTAGTCTTGTAGATGCGGTCCAACTGGTCGTCGCGCTTGCTAACCCGGTTAGGGGGAATAACAACGGTCTCCAGGCCATAAATTTCCTGAAACTCGTAAGCCTCGGTGTCAGCCGTGCCGGTCATGCCCGCAAGCTTGCCGTAAAGGCGGAAATAGTTCTGGAAGGTAATGGAAGCCAGTGTCTGGTTCTCGGCCTGTATTTGCACACCCTCTTTGGCCTCAACGGCCTGGTGCAGACCGTCGCTCCAACGGCGACCCGTCATCAGACGACCAGTGAACTCGTCCACAATGATGATCTCACCTTGCTGCACCACGTAGTGCTGATCGCGGTGGTACATGTGGTTGGCCCGCAGTGCCGCATACAGATGGTGCATCAGCGTGATGTTGGCAGGGTCGTACAGCGAAGACCCTGCTGGAATCAACCCCATTTCAGCAAAAATTTGCTCGGCGGTTTCGTGTCCCTGCTCGGTCAGAAAAACCTGGTGGCTCTTTTCATCCATCGTGAAATCACCCGGCTTGGTGACGCCTTCGCCTGTGCGTGGGTCGGCTTCGCCTTCCTGCTTCACAAGGCGGGGGATCGCCTTGTTGATGGAAATATAGAGTTCGGTGTGGTCTTCGGCCTGACCGCTGATGATGAGCGGAGTTCGCGCTTCATCAATCAGGATGGAGTCCACTTCGTCAACGATGGCGTAATTGAGCCCGCGCTGAACACGGTCAGCCGCCTCGTAGACCATGTTGTCGCGCAAGTAGTCGAAGCCGTATTCGTTGTTGGTGCCGTAGGTAATGTCTGACCGGTACGCGGCCTGCTTTTCTTCCCGAGGAGCCTGAGGCATGTTGATACCAACGCTCAACCCCAGGAAGTTGTACAGGCGCCCCATCCACCGCGCATCCCGGCTCGCCAGGTAGTCATTGACCGTCACCACATGCACGCCTTTACCCGACAAGGCGTTGAGGTACACCGGAAGCGTGGCCGTCAGTGTTTTGCCCTCCCCGGTG
>CAJBMJ010000082.1 GCA_903954045.1 uncultured beta proteobacterium
AGACATTCAGGATTGAATTACCAGTCACCCAATAACTTTGAAAGGATGCATCAGCAAAGCACAATCAACACAGAAAACCAGATAATCACCGAGCTTCAATGAAGAAGCTCATACCGTCCGTGGAAACGGGTCAAGTCCAAACTTCACTAACTACCGGGCAAGGATTCTGTTTCATTGTGGCAAGCTGAATTTAGCTATGGCTTGAAAAATCACAGTGGATTCAACGAAGCTCCGAAACTTGGTCATGAAGAAATGTGGAAGCGGCATAACAACTGCAACTGACCTGAACCTAAAGAGACTGCTGGACAGTCTTGGCCAGTCACGATCGCCGTTCCCTATCGTTTTAGGTATTGGATTGCGTAAGCCACTTCAGTAGTGTTTCGTATAGCGCATGGGGGTCCACCGGTTTGCTGATGTGGTCGTTCATACCCGCCGCTAAGCACAGTTCTCTGTCCTCGTTGAAGGCGTTGGCGGTCATGGCGAGTATGGGGGTACCTTTGTTGCGTGAATCGGCACGGATCGCTCGCGTCGCTTCTATGCCGTTCATAACCGGCATCTGCAGATCCATCAGGATCAGGTCGTAAGTGTTCTGGCGGGCGAGCATGAGGGCTTGCTGACCGTCTTCTGCCACATCGACCAGCATGCCTACCTGTTCGAGCTGAAATCGAGAAACTTCGCAATTGATCGGTTCATCTTCGGCCAGCAGGATGCGTGATCCGCCGTGGCGGGACTGGAGCAGTGAATCAGGACTGGCATTGGTCGCTGGGGGCAAAACGGGGATGCCTGCTTGCTGCTGCTTCTTGAGCGAAACGATAAACCAGAAGGTGCTGCCTTGCTCAGGCGTACTAATCACGCCGATCTCTCCACCCATCAGCCCAATGAGGCGCTTGCAGATCGCGAGTCCTAGTCCAGTTCCGCCGTACTTGCGGGTCATGCTGTTGTCAGCCTGTTCGAAGGATTGAAAGAGCCGCTGCTGTACCTGGGTATCAATGCCGATACCAGTGTCTCTGACTTCAAATCGAACCCGAACAGCATCGCTGGTTTCTTCGATGACCAAGGCTCTGAGCCTCACTTCCCCCTTGTCGGTGAACTTAACCGCATTGCCGACAAGGTTCATCAGGATTTGGCCAAGTCGAAGTGGGTCGCCCTCTAGCGGCTTGGAGGCCAGTTCGCCAGGGATGTCGGCCAGGAGTCGCAAGCCTTTTTCTTTGGCTTTGTGGCCCAACACATTGGTGAGATTCTCGATCACCGCGAGCAACTGCAGCGGGACACCTTCAAGCACCATTTGCTCGGCCTCTATTTTGGAGATGTCGAGAATGTCGTTAAGGATCCTGAGCAAACTATCGGCAGAGCGCTTGGCCTTTTCTAGCTGGCCCAGTCCCGTGGCATCGGTTACGTGCCGCTTTGCCATTTCGATCATGCCCATCACACCATTCATGGGTGTTCGCAACTCATGGCTCATATTGGCCAAAAAAGCGCTCTTCGCGCGATTGGCGGCTTCTGCAGCAACTTTAGCGTCGGTCAACTCCGCAGTGCGATCGTTAACAATCTCCTCGAGGTGCTGACGGTAGCGAAGCAGTTCGATTTCTGTTTTTTTGGCAGCAGTTATGTCATCGTAAAGCCCGAGCACTCCAACCACTTCGCCTCGCGCGTTGCGCATTGGAACTTTGGAAGTGCGTAACCAAATGACGTTTCCATCTGGCGTAGTTTGTTGTTCCTCAAAGTTGATTTTGGCGACGCCAGATCGGATAACCTCCTGATCATCATTGCGGTACAACTCTGCATTTGCCGCCCAACCCATTGCAAAGTCATCCAACCCGACCAGTTCTGCTGGAGTTTGCTTGCCTGCGTCACGGGCAAATGTCGGATTGCAGCCCATGTACCGACTTTCGCGGTCTTTCCAAAAGACCCGGATAGGCGCGGTGTCAATGACATTGCGCAGTAGCGCCTTGGACTCTTCAAGTTCGAGCAACAAGTCCTTCAGGTGTTTTTCTCTTTTGTCTAGTTCAAGAAGGGCCTGCCCGCCTGTGCGTTTCAGGTTGACTGTAGATACAAACAAGTTGTCAATCTCGTCCGCCGATGGCGACATCGGAGCTCCCAGCAAGAAGTCCTTTCGCAAATCCTCTGGCGAGATCTCGTTTAATTCCCTGGCCAGATGTGTCAGTCGTTGGCGTACCAAGTTGTGATAAAAAATCATCACGATCAGGATGACAATTGCGATAACTGAGGTGTTTCCGACGAAATTAACCAGGAGCTTTTTAAATATGACCTGGCGCTCCAGTTGCATATCCTTTATCAGGGTCAGCGTTCCCAGGTTGTGCAAGCGACCATCATCGGCATGGTTCAAGGTGAACGAGCGCTCGAAGGATTCCGCTATATCCAACTTGCCGAAGCGAATCGCCGGAGCGGAGTCCTGAACTAGCCTGACGGAGGTAACGTCCAGCATCTTGCTCATGCTCTCCAGCTGAATTGTGGTTTGGGCTTGATTGAAAGTCCAAATGCTGTTCGTCAGTGGAGCGGAAGCAAAATTTCCGACGGATTCAAAGTGGGTTTCGATGGCTTCCAGCCGTTCCTGGTAGCTCATGTAAGCCTCCCCCAGGGACACCAGCATGGAGCCAATCAACCCGACGACCAAAGACCAGGTCAGCAGGCGGCGACTTACTTTGCTACTTGCTCCAAAAAATCCGATTGATCGGCTCACAGCATTGGGATTGCTCAAACTACTTTCCCTTACTCGGATTTCAGAGAAGACAAGATTTTGTTCAAAGCGCCATCCGTTTTCATATAGCGCAGTGCCTGAGCCAGTTTGGGCACCAGTGCCTCGTGCCGCTTGTTCAGGTACAGGTACATATCGACATCCCTGAGCGACGGGGCCAGAGGAGCAATGGACGGCAGTCCCATACGTTCTACGAGCGCTATGCCATCGGTGCGTGTGTATAGCGCCAAATCAATGCGGTTGCTATCGAGCATTTTGAACATCTGCTCTGGCGTGTCGACCTTTGTGATGCTGCGGGCATTGGTAGCATTGGCCTCGAACATTTTCCAGCCAGTAATGAACGATATGCGGTAAGGATTGATACTTGCCCAACCCTGATTCAAGTTGATCTGTGGGTCTTTCGCGAAGGCAACGAAACTGATTCCAATAAAGCGTTCCGGAACCTGCACAAGGTTGGGATACTGGTTGCCTAGTCCCGCTATCCGAAGTCCTTCCCCGTCCACCTCTCCCTGGTTTGCCAAATACAGTGATCGCTCCGAGGGATTGCCGACAACCCGTGAGTCCACTCCAATGCGTCGAAAGGCTTCCTTGGAAATCAATTCCAGTGCTTTTCGGTCCATTGGTGTGTTGTTGGTGCTAATGACCAACTCTTGCGCACGCGCGGAAACCAGAAGCGACAACCCTATAAATGCGGTCAAAGCCAACCGGGCCGCGGATTTGAATAAGGCCAAAATAATATCCCCTTGCCAACCCACATTTGATACCTGTCATTCATGGATAAACGACCGAACAGGCATTTCATATCAAGTTTATCAGCCACTCTGCCTTTGCTCGGGCGCCAAACCTGTGGTCATTGCTTGCTGGCCATTGACATCAATTTCTCCCTACATCATCACTTTTGCGGAGGCGTCTGATGACTGGTTGTTGCTGGAGGTAAACGCGCTCCCGGCCGCTGCTGACATGGTGAAAACAATGGCGGCCCATTGTTGAACACTCAAATGTTCGTTCAGCATCATGAGTCCCAACAAGGCCGCCACCGCAGGCTCCATACTGGTCATGATCCCAAACGCGCCTTGCGACAGGCGCTTGAGTGCCACCATTTCCAGAGAAATTGGTATGGCGCTGGATACGGCTGCCACGCCTAATCCAAACAACAGAATATTGGGGTCCCAAAGCGCAGCTCCAGCCTGCCAAATGCCCACAGGTACGACGGTGAGGGCTGCAACGCTCAAGCCAAGCGCCACCGACTGACCGGCATGTAAATGGCCGACCCGCTTGCCGAAGATGATGTAAGCGCCCCAAAAGACTGCTGCAGCCAATGCAAACACAACGCCCATGGGGTCGAGCGCTGCATCTCCAGGATTCCACGGAAGTAACAGACCCAGCCCGATGATGCACAGTGCCAGCCATAGAAAATCTACAGGCCTGCGCGAAGAAAGCAGAGCCACCGTGAGCGGCCCGGAAAACTCAATTGCCACTGCCACTCCGAATGGAATGGTGCGCAGCGACAAATAGAACAGCATGTTCATCAGTCCAAGCGCAATGCCGTAGTACAGGATGGCCTGTCTATCGTTACGTGACAAAGGCCAGCGCCACGGCCGCCACAACAGCAGCAAAAGCAGTGCGGAAAAACCAACCCGCAGGGCCGTCGTCCCCAAGGACCCAATGTGCGGGAAGAGTTGCTTGGCAAACGAGGTTCCAATACCCAATGCGGTAACGGAGCCCAAGACAGCCAAAAGTGGAAGAAACGCAGCGAAGCGGTGAGACAACATGGTTCAAAGGCGCCGATCTTGTGACGGCTTGTGAGGCGCAGACTGCGTGATGGTGTATTCTGACCGCTCCATCCAAGGTTTTGCCAACTCTCTAAAATGAGTATCAACATTTCGGGCCGCTTGACAGGCTTGGCGATTACGAGGCCTTACGCAGAATGCACGCAACAGACGATCTGAAGCAAAAAGCCACCATCTTGGTGGTGGATGACACACCCGATAATTTGTCTTTGATGCACGGTCTATTGAAAGACCACTACACGGTCAAAGGGGCCAACAACGGCGAGCGGGCGATCAAGATTGCCGGGGGAGAGACATCGCCGGATCTGATTTTGCTTGACATCATGATGCCGGGGATCGATGGCTATGAGGTGTGTCGCAGGCTCAAGGCCGATGAAAAGACGCGTGACATTCCTGTGATTTTTTTGACTGCAAAGTCAGACATGGAGGACGAAGAGCAGGGGTTGGAGTTGGGCGCGGTGGACTACATCACCAAGCCCGTGAGTCCTCCCATCTTGTTGGCGCGCGTACGCACCCAACTCGCTTTGAAGGCCTCTGCCGATTTCCTGCGCGACAAGAATGAGTTTCTGGAGGCCGAGGTCACCAAACGGACCCGAGAAGTGATGGCGATCCAGGATGTGACTATTCTGGCCATGGCTTCGTTGGCAGAAACCAGAGACTCCGATACCGGAAACCACATCCGCAGAACGCAGCACTATGTGAAGTCGCTGGCCTGGAAGTTGTCGACCCATCCGCGTTTTTCGGCTTATCTGACACCAAGCAATATCACCACACTCTTTAAATCGGCCCCGCTGCATGACATCGGAAAAGTGGGCATACCCGATCGGATATTGCTCAAGCCGGGCAAGCTCACCCCCGAAGAGTTTGAAATCATGAAGACCCACACCACCCTGGGGCGGGATGCCATTTCTCATGCAGAACACGATTTAGGCATGGATGTGGCATTTCTTACCATGGCCAAGGAAATTGCCTACTCCCACCAGGAAAAATGGGATGGCAGCGGTTACCCGCAGGGTCTGTCAGGCGATCGCATCCCCATCAGCGCGAGACTGATGGCCGTTGCGGATGTCTACGATGCGCTCATTAGCCGACGCATATACAAACAGCCCATGTCCCATGCAGATGCTGTTCAAATCATCAAACAATCTTCTGGCCGTCACTTTGACCCGGACGTGGTCGAGGCCTTCATAGCGATAGAAGACCATTTTCAGGCCATTGCCCTGAGCTACTCCGACTCCGATGAAGACATTCAGAAGAAATTGGACTATCTGGCAATGTCAAAAGGCTGAGACTTGCCGGTGGGGTCACCCCCGCAGTTCAGTTCACCATGACCAACTTGCCCTTGACCCCGCGAGAGCCCATGTGGGCGAACGCTTCTTTCAGCTGAGCCATAGGAAGCGTGCTGTCAATTACAGGCTTGATCTTGCCCTTTCCATACCACTGCGCCAATTCGCCCATCATGGCTGCATTGGCTTTGGGTTCGCGTTTCGCAAAATCACCCCAGAACACGCCAACAATCGATGCACCCTTGAGCAAGGCCAGGTTTAGAGGGAGTGAAGGAATAGGGCCAGCGGCAAAACCCACCACCAGATAACGGCCTCGCCAGGCAATAGTCCGGAATGCGGGCTCTGCAAAATCGCCGCCGACCGGGTCATAAATGACATCAGGCCCCTTGCCTTCGGTCAGCAGTTTGACAGCATCACGCAGACTCTGCGTCGAGTAGTTAATCGTTAGATCTGCGCCAATCGATTTGCAGAGAGCACACTTTTCATCGGTCGACGCAGCGGCAATCACCCGCGCCCCCATTGCCTTTGCAATCTGAATGGCCGCAGTGCCCACGCCTCCTGCGGCACCCAGCACCAGCACCGTTTCCCCGGCTTTGAGTTGTGCCCGATCTACCAGCGCGTGGTAGGACGTGGCGTAAATCATGATGAAGGCCGCAGCGTCCACCATCGGGAACCCGTCTGGCAGCGGCATGCACATGGCCGCCGGTGCCAAAGTATGGGTGCCAAATCCACCGGTTCCGCTCAGGCAAGCCACGTGTTGCCCCACCTTCAGATGGGATACACCTTCGCCGACGGCCTGTATGACACCTGCATACTCAGAGCCAGGCACAAAGGGCAGGGCGGGCTTCATCTGGTACTTGTTTTGCACGATCAGAATATCCGGAAAGTTCAGGCTGGCCGCCTTGATTTCCAGTAAAACTTCTCCTGCTTTTGGCTGCGGCGTGGGAAGTTCTTTCCAGGTTAACGCGTCTACGCCCGTAGGGTTTTCACAAAGCCAGGCATGCATGGATAGTCTCCTCAAATAGTGGCCACATCATAGGGTTGTCCCAACCGCGGCGGGTCCATGCATGTCCCAGGTGTGACCGACGTCAAGTGACCTCCTACAATGGCCGCCAACACTGAGCGACTATGAAAATACTGATCTCCAACGACGATGGCTATCAAGCCCCCGGCATCGTAGCCCTGTACGAGGCACTCAAGGACCTTGGCCAGGTCGAGGTGATTGCGCCGGAGCAAAACAACAGTGCCAAATCCAACGCGCTGACCCTGCATTCGCCCCTGTACGTGCACCGCGCTGCCAATGGCTTTCGGTATGTGAACGGCACCCCGGCAGACTGTGTGCACATCGCATTGACCGGATTGCTCGATTACAAGCCTGATCTGGTGGTGTCAGGCATCAACAACGGTGCCAACATGGGTGACGACACGATTTACTCAGGTACGGTGGGCGCGGCCATGGAGGGCTATCTTTTTGGCATACCTGCCATCGCTTTTTCCCAGGTGGAAAGGGACTGGCATGAGTTGCAAAGCGCCGCCCGCAAGGCCCGGGAGCTGGTTCAGATGATGCAACAACAGCAGCTCATTACCCAAACGGCCTGGTTGCTCAATGTCAATATCCCCAACCGGCCCTTTGATGACATTGGTGCCATGAAGCTTTGCCGACTTGGCAGACGCCATGCGGCTGAAAAAGTCATTCAGCAAACCAGTCCACGCGGTGAGACCATGTACTGGATTGGTGCCGCCGGTGCGGTCAAGGACGATGCGGATGGAACAGACTTTCATGCGACGGCGCAGGGGCATATGTCCATGACACCGCTCAAAGTCGACCTGACCGACCACGACGCCCTGCGGTATTGGGCGCAAACCGCCTCTCGGCTGGTAACGCGTGGCGAGGCACCCGCTGCATGAAGAAGCGCCCCACCTTTCCGGCGCAACTGGAAAGCACGGTAGCGAAGCCCCGAGCGGTTCCGTTGCCGCTGCTTGGATCGGTGCCGCAAGGGCTGGGAATGGACTCGCAGGCTGTGCGTCAGCGCATGGTTCAGAAACTGCAGGGGCAAGGCATCACTGATTCTGCCGTTCTGGCCGCAATGGGCACAGTGGAGCGGCATCGCTTTGTGGACAGCGCGCTGGTCAACCAGGCCTATGAAGACACCAGCCTACCCATTGGCCTGGGACAGACTATTTCAAAGCCCGGTGTGGTTTCGCGCATGGCTGAGTTGCTGCGCAATGGACGCCAGGAGAAGTTGGGGCGTGTACTGGAAATCGGTACCGGTTGTGGTTACCAGGCGGCGGTGCTGAGCTTTCTGGCTACCGAGGTTTATAGCATTGAGCGCTTGCGCGGACTGCATGACAAAGCCCGAGAGAACCTGCGCCACTTGCGTTTGCCCAATGTGCACTTGTTGTTTGGCGATGGTCGCGAAGGTTATGCGAAAGGTGCGCCTTATGCCGCCATCATCGCGGCGGCGGGCGGAGAAGCGGTGCCTCCGGCCTGGATAGACCAGTTGGCCGTGGGCGGGAGATTGGTGGCACCCGTGGTCACCTCCGGCGCACAGGGCGGTTCGCAGGCTTTGCTGGTGTTGGACAAAACAGCCCAGGGAGTGCGGTCCAGTTTGTTGGAGGCGGTTCATTTTGTCCCCCTAAAATCGGGTGTTGCCTGAAGGAAGCTGCTTATGTCTGGAATGTTGTTTAGAGGTTTGGGGTTAACGGTGATCGCAGCCGGATTGTTTCTTGCAGGTTGCAGTTCCCAGCCCGCCAGAAGGGCGCCGGTAGAAGACCGCAATGTTGCCAGCACCACGGCCCCCACCCCAGACCCAGCAACGGCGGGGGTGAAGCAGCCGCCCGGATTTGAAAATGCTGGCAAGCCCGGCTATTACACCGTCAAGCCTGGCGACACGCTGATCCGAATCGGGCTGGAATCGGGGCAAAGCCACCGTGATATTGCCCGCTGGAATTCCCTTGAAAACCCCAACCGTATTGAAGTGGGCCAGGTCTTGCGCGTGTTGCCACCCAATGCCACATCCAATGGGGTCGCAGTGACAAAACCTGTGTCCGGCAGCAGCGTTGCATCTGCTCCGCTGGCGAGTGCATCAGCGCCCGCCAAAGCAAGCTCAACCCCGGTAGCAGCAGCGACGCCCTCTACGGTTACGTCAGCCGGTGACGATGACATGGGGTGGATTTGGCCTGGCAATGGTGCGGTCCTGGCCGGTTTTGACGAAGCCAAGAACAAGGGCCTCGACATCGGCGGTGGGCTCGGTGACCCGGTGCTGGCGGTGGCAGACGGTAAAGTGGTGTACGCCGGTTCTGGTTTGCGGGGCTACGGCAATCTCATCATCCTGAAACACAACAATACCTATTTGACTGCCTATGCCCACAACAAGGCGTTGCAGGTCAAGGAAGACCAGACAGTCAAAAAAGGCCAAAAAATCGCCGAAATGGGGGACAGTGATGCCGACCGCGTCAAGCTCCATTTTGAAGTTCGCAGGCAAGGCAAGCCGGTAGACCCGATTAAATACCTGCCGGCCCGGTAAGGCCGACTGGCCATGAAGCTCCCACCCTCGCCAACGCAGATCAACCCCGGTCTGGGTGAAGCAGCAGGGTCAGATGATGATGAAAATAACGCTCCAGAGCAGTCTGAATCAGCATCAGTAGCTATTGATTTAGTAGCATCCAGTGTCTCAGACGCTTTGTCCGGCCCCCATGCGGCGGCAGACGAATCAGCAGATGCCTTGGCCCTGTATCTGCGCGGAGTCCGCAAGACGCCACTGTTTACCGCAGAACAGGAGTTTGAAGTTGCCACCCGTGCACGCGCTGGTGATTTTGCTGCCCGCCAGAGCATGATTGAACACAATTTGCGTCTGGTGGTCAGCATTGCCAAAGCCTACGCAGGGCGCGGCGTGCCAATGGCAGACCTGATCGAAGAAGGCAATTTGGGCCTGATGCATGCTATCGACAAGTTTGAGCCAGAGCGTGGATTCCGGTTTTCCACCTACGCTACCTGGTGGATTCGCCAATCGGTGGACCGTGCTTTAGTCAATCAGGGGCGTGCCGTACGACTCCCTGTCAATGTGGTTCGGGATGTGCAGCAGGTACTGAAGGCTAAGCGCCTTTTGGAGAACGACGCCGATCTGGTAGCGCAACGACCAGAAGGCGTTCGTGC
Organism: uncultured beta proteobacterium; assembly: GCA_903954045.1. Taxonomy (GTDB): domain Bacteria; phylum Pseudomonadota; class Gammaproteobacteria; order Burkholderiales; family Burkholderiaceae_C; genus Allorhodoferax. The sequence goes on from CAJBMJ010000082.1 coordinate 9,949, forward strand.
GGAAGATATCAGCGCACTGCTTGGTAAGTCAGCCTCAGAAGTAGCGCATTTGCTGGTCATGGCGGAGGCTCCGCGCTCTCTGGACGCGAGCCTGGATTCCGAGGATGACGACAGAACTCTGGGCGACAGCCTGGTGGATGTGTTGGCAACTGATCCGCAAGACACCACGCAAGCCCACGAAGTAACCCATCTGTTGGAAGCCTGGGTGGCGACTCTCTCCGGCCATGAACGTGAGATTTTGCAAGGCCGGTTTGGCCTGCATGGGCGAGAGCCCGAAACGCTGGAGACACTGGCCGACCGGCTCGGCGTGTCGAGGGAGCGGGTACGTCAGATTCAAAACGACGCGATCTTCAAACTACGCCGCAACATGGGCCGAAAAGGCATCGCAAGGGACTCCTTGCTCTGAAAGTCCTCCTACCACCTGAGACAATCAGGGGATGACTGACGTAATTACTCAAGCACCATTGATGGAAGAAACATTGCCCGAGGGACATTTGCGGGTGAAATCGCTAGACCTGGAGGCCCAGGGAGTGGCCCACAGACCCGATGGCAAAGTGGTTTTCATCGACGGCGCCCTGCCATTTGAGGTGGTAAGTGCAAAGATTCACCGTAGCAAAGCCAGTTTTGAAAAAGGGACTCTGTCAGAAATTCACACTGAGTCATCCCAAAGGGTGCGTCCGGGCTGCCCGCACTTTGGGCTGCACGAAGGGGCCTGCGGTGGCTGCAAAATGCAGCATTTGCATGTGGGGGCCCAGGTAGCGGTCAAGCAGCGGGTGCTGGAAGACAACCTGTGGCACATTGGCAAAGTCAAGCCTGACAACATTTTGCGCGCCATCGAGGGGCCAGCTTGGGGATACCGCTATCGGGCACGGCTTTCGGTTCGGTTTGTCCGCAAAAAGGGCGAATTGTTGATCGGGTTTCATGAACGCAAAAGCAGTTTTGTCGCAGACATGAAGGTCTGCCCGGTGCTGGCGCCTCGGGTAAGTGCCATGTTGCTACCGCTGCGCGCGCTCATCACTTCTATGGATGCGGTGGAAACTATTCCACAAATCGAGTTGGCGATGGGCGATATGGGCAATAGCCAGGGTCAGGGTGATGTGATCGCTCTGGTGCTGCGCCATATGCAGCCCTTGAGCAACGCCGATCTGCAGCGCTTGCGCCAGTTTGCGGACCTACACCCAGGTGTGCAATGGTGGCTGCAGTCCAAGGGTCCCGAAACCGTCAAGCGACTGGATGCCCCTGTTGGTGATGAAAGTGAGACTTTGGCCTATCGACTCCCCGAATTTGGCATCACCATGCCGTTTCGGCCCATCGACTTCACCCAGGTCAATCCCCATATCAACCGGGTTCTGGTGACCAAGGCGCTGGGGCTATTGGATGTCAACGCGCACGAGCGGGTGATTGACTGGTTTTGTGGTTTGGGCAATTTCACCCTGCCATTGGCAACGCAAGCGAGGGAAGTATTGGGGGTGGAGGGCGCCGAGTCTCTGGTGGCACGTTCTCGTGAAAACTATGCGTCTAATCGGGCTCTAGCGTTAGACAGTCGTGCACTATGCGCTACGCAATTTGTAGCAAGAAATTTGTTTGAAATGACTCCAGAACTACTGGTTTCTGACGGCGCAGCAGACAAGTGGCTGGTCGACCCACCGCGAGAAGGGGCTTACGCCCTGGTACAGGCGCTAGCTGCACAAAACCAGCCCGATAGAGCCCAACATTCCTGGACACCACCCAAACGCATCGTGTATGTGAGCTGCAATCCGGCAACCTTGGCACGGGATGCCGGGGTGCTGGTGCATGGGGGTGGCTATCGGTGCTCGGCAGCAGGGGTGATCAATATGTTCCCCCATACGGCCCACGTGGAAAGCATTGCCGTTTTTGACCTGTTGACGTAGAACGCCTAGTGAACTGCTGCCTTGGCGGGAGCTTTCGCGGTAGCTTTGCCCTTGGCCTTGGCTGGTTCTTCCTCTTTGGTCTCGGTAATCATTTCTTCTTTTGGAGAAGGGGGTTTCAGGCCTACGGGAGCCACGCCTTCTATCTTGTTGTCCCGCATGTACTGGTCCATTTCTTTCCAGCCGGCGTAAACGGCTGACTTCGACGCTTTTTCATTGAGTGCATAGCAGTCTTCAATGCTGCGCAGTCCGTGACGACAGGCTCCGCCAATGGCTTTGGCATCAGCTTCGCGCTGCACGACCTTGGGGTCTGCCAGCAGGGCCTCGATGTCACACCCAGACAGGAGCAGGGTAAAGGCCAGAAGTAAGGTACGAGCGTTCATGGAAATAACATTCTTTGCATTCTTATCGGCATATTTTCGGGCCGAAAGAGTCGGGGGCCATGCGAGATACCAAAGAAAAGGGCCCGAAAAGGGCCCCTAATTTCTGGATAGCCGAGCGGCTTAGTCCCGTTCGCCACCCATGATGCCCAGCAGGGCCAGCAAACTCTGGAACACGTTGATGATGTCCAGGTACAACGCCAGCGTGGCGCTGATGTAGTTGGTTTCGCCGCCATCCACAATGCGCTTGAGGTCATACAGCATGTAGGCACTGAAGACACCGATGGACAGCACAGATATGGCCATCATGCCCGCTGTGGATCCCACAAACACATTGATGATGCCGCCCACCATCACAGCCAAAGCGCCGACAAACAGCCACTTGCCCATGCCGGACAGGTCACGTTTGATCACGGTCGAAAGGCTGGCCATCACCATAAACACTCCTGCGGTACCTCCGAAGGCGGTCATGATCAGATCAGAGCCGTTTTTGAAACCCAGCACCATGGCGATCATGCGCGAGAGCATCAGGCCCATAAAGAAGGTGAAAGCCAGTAGCACGGGGACACCGGCCGCTGAATTCTTGGTTTTTTCAATGGCGTAAATAAAGCCAAAAGCCCCACCCAGGAAGACGATCAGGCCGATGAATCCGGTCAGTGACTGGGTAATTCCCGTGGCCACGCCAATCCACGCACCCAATACAGTGGGTATCAGGCTGAGCGCCAAAAGCCAATAAGTGTTTCGCAGCACCTTGTTGCGCTGCTCGCTGGAAACTGCATAGCCAAAACGGTTGTCCAAAGTGGTAGTGCGGTCGGTCATGGGTAATCTCCTTCAAATTCTGCTCAATGCAGATAGCGCGATTCTAGGGTTTTGCAAGGCCTGCCCTACAAAATTGTGATGTATTGCCCTGATTTTTAGCAGGGGTGTTGTGCGCCGAGCGCAATAGCGCTCCTGTCCTGAGCGGATATGCTCGGTTCTTTTCCAATCCCATGAGACAAGACATGCAAACCAAATCCGCTCTCGAGCAAGCTGACATAAAGACGATTGCCGCTGCAGCAGAGGCAGAAGCGCTCAAAAACAACTGGGCCGTGAGCATTTGCATTGTGGACGATGGTGGCCATCTGCTGTGGTTTTCACGGCTGGATGGTGCAGCGCCCATTTCTGCCCATATTGCGCCTGGCAAGGCGCGTACAGCTGCGATGGGGCGTCGCGAAACCAAGGTCTACGAAGACATGATTAATGGCGGGCGAGCCTCGTTTTTGAGTGCTCCCAATCTGGATGGAATGCTTGAAGGTGGCGTGCCCATCATGAAAGATGGCCAATGCCTGGGCGCGGTGGGTGTTAGCGGTGTCAAGTCCACAGAAGATGCGCAGATCGCCAAGGCCGGTATTGCTGCCTTGGGTTTCTGAAACGAAAGACCGGCCAGTCAGGCTGCGATGGGCGACCGGATGAGGTGGTCAAAGGCGCTAAGCGCGGCCTTGGCACCCTCTCCGGCGGCAATCACTATCTGTTTGTACGGTACCGTGGTGCAATCGCCTGCCGCTAATACACCGGGTAAGTTGGTGTGGCCTTTGGCGTCCACCACGATCTCGCCGAATTTGCTCAGTTCCAAAGTGCCTTTGAGCCATTCGGTGTTGGGTATCAACCCGATTTGAACGAATACGCCCTCCAATGGGATGGATTGTTCGACACCCGACGCCCGATCCTTGAACCGTAGCCCGTTGACCTTGCCATGCTCGCCGGTAATTTCAGTAGTCTGGGCATTGGTGTGAATCGTAACGTTGGACAGGCTGTTGAGCTTGTTGACCAGCACCGCATCCGCCTTGAGCGATTCCGCAAACTCCACCACCGTGACATGGGCCACTATGCCAGCCAAATC
>CAJBMJ010000083.1 GCA_903954045.1 uncultured beta proteobacterium
CACACAGACCTAGCGCTGATTCAGTGCGCATTCAAGTCGCTCTGACGGTCTTTGCGTCGGCGCTTGTACGCCTGCCATTTCTGCCCATTGCTCAAGAGCCCAGTCCGATGCCCCGCGGCATCTGAGTGCGCTGTTTCGGCATCACTGAGCCTGGCAACCAGGCCGTGGCATTTTCCTACCCCTTTAGGTCACGTAAAAAAGATAAGGGCAGAGTCCTGCATCAACCATCAACCGGAGAAACGTTATGAACGGCGCAACCATCCTTGGCAACCAGCATCACGGCAAGCTGACAAGCGCAGAGCTTGAGCGCATTGCCTACATCCAGGGCAGCAGTCTACTGGCTTGTTACGCAGCAGAAGCCGATGACCTAGAGCAACAGGTCGATGGATTCGACGACTTGATCGAAGCGGCAAAAAAAGGTTCTGTTGAAGATGGAAAACGTGCGGGCTTGGGCCTTGTAGCCGCAGATTTGATCGAAGACCTTGAGCGAAGTGTGGTCGACATCAAAGCCAGCCACCAGCGTTGCCGCACCAACCTGCAAGCGGTCTATGAATGGCTGCGCAGTGACGAATGCAAAACCGTCAAGTCCCGCCAAGCGTTTGAGAAGCGACTGCATGCCGCTTTGAACGTAACCCCACGCTATTGAACATTACGTCAAGGAGGAAAACCATGCATCAAATCGGAAATAGCTTCACCCGTCTGCCTGCCAGCATTGGGTTCTTTGAGTACAGCGCCGCTGCCGGTGAGGCAGCCAACGACAGCACCACAACATGCGTTCTGGGCGTGCCTGCTGCACAGTTTGAAACCATCCACTGTCCTGCTTTGGTCAATGCCTGGCATGACAAACTGCAGCGCTGCCTGCTTGAACCCGTGCAGTTGGAGCAGCGCAAGGGCCATCGTCGTGTCAACGTTCTGGGAACTGCCGTGTTTGACTTTGACACTGATGGTGTTCTTACCGTCTACGGCTGGGACTTTGATGAAAACGACCGGGTCATGCTCAGGGAGATGCCTGCTCACACGGTGGTGATCCAAGGCGCACCGTACCAGTCGCTTTGGATGGAACGGTACAAGCTCGGCGCCCTTCGAGCACTGCAGCAACGCCATCCCGACAAGGCCGTGTTGTGCAGGTCCTATGTGGCTTGGGTTCAGACCCAATTGGCAAAGCGCCTTTGGACACAAGAGGTGCAAGACTCGGTGCGCTACCAGATCGCCATCGCCCTGGATCTGGACATCTGGGCCGTTTCGGTCGCAAGCCAGATTCAAGTGACGGCGCAAATCAAACAGCCCATGCGTGGAAATGGCTACAACCTTGCCATCCGCTATCGTAAAGACTTTGAGACACTACAAACAGAGGCCCCCAAACTCCTGCCACTGTACGCATTGTTGGCGGGCAGGACCAGCACCTTGGACCACGTAGGCGATGTTGAGGTGACAGCCTGGATGCAGCAGCTGTTGGTGGGCAATGGCATCCAACCGGCGATGTGGCGCCTGCTGTGTCGGGTCGGAGCCGAATGGATGAAGGAGTTCCTGGCTTTTTACGACTTTGATCGGAGTACAACCACTCAAATTGCCACGGACATTTTGACCATCGCACAGGCCTTCGGTACCCAGCAACTGGTTCCACCTGCAATGATGCATGCATTTATGCAACTGGGGGGCAATCCAAATGCGCCACACGTTGGCTACACCCGGCGCCTGGATGATATGTTCCCTTTTTGC
>CAJBMJ010000084.1 GCA_903954045.1 uncultured beta proteobacterium
GGTCAGGTCGAGCGGGAAACCGTAGGTGTCGTGCAGTTTGAAGGCCACGTCACCAGGGAGTACTTTCACATCGCCGGCCAAGGCCTCATCCAGAATCTGCATGCCGGTGGCCAGTGTCTCGAAGAAACGCTCCTCCTCCACACGCAGCACTTCGGTGATACGGGCTTCCTGATTGGCCAGGCTGGGATAGGCCGCGCCCATCACCTGCACCAGGTCCTTGACCAGTTTGTGGAAGAACGGGGTTTTCTGACCCAGTTTGTAGCCGTGTCGGATGGCGCGGCGAACGATGCGCCGCTGCACGTAACCACGGCCTTCGTTACTTGGAATAACGCCATCGCTCACCAGGAACGCCGTGGCACGAATATGGTCGGCAATGACGCGCAGGCTCTTGTTGCCCAGATCGGCGCAACCTGTCTCACGCGAGGCGGCTTTGATGAGTGCATCAAAGAGGTCAATTTCGTAGTTGCTGTGGACGTGCTGCAGGATGGCCGCCAGGCGCTCCAGACCCATGCCGGTGTCCACGCACGGCGCTGGCAGCGGTGTGACCGAGCCATCTTCATGCATATTGAACTGCATGAACACGTTGTTCCAGATTTCAATGAAGCGATCACCGTCTTCCTCAGGGCTGCCAGGGGGGCCGCCAGGGATGTGGGCACCGTGGTCGTAAAAGATTTCCGAACAGGGGCCACAAGGGCCGGTGTCGGCCATCATCCAGAAGTTGTCGCTCTTGTAGCGGCCACCCTTGTTGTCGCCAATGCGGATAACGCGGTCGGCAGGCAGGCCAATTTCCTTGGTCCAGATGTCAAACGCCTCGTCATCCTCTTCGTAAACGGTGGCCAGCAGGCGCTCTGGTGGCAGCTTGTACACAGTGGTTAGCAGTTCCCACGCCCATTTCAGGCTCTCGCGTTTGAAATAGTCGCCAAAGCTCCAGTTGCCCAGCATCTCAAAAAAGGTGTGGTGCCGCGCCGTGTAGCCCACGTTTTCCAGATCGTTGTGCTTGCCGCCCGCACGCAGGCAAGCCTGCACAGACGCAGCGCGAACATAGGAGCGCTTGTCGGACCCCAAAAACACGTCCTTGAACTGCACCATGCCGGAGTTGGTGAACATCAGCGTGGGGTCATTGCCGGGAACCAGCGGGCTGGATGCCACCACGGTGTGGCCCTTGGAGGCAAAGAAATCGAGAAAGGTTTTGCGAATGTCGGCAACACTCAATACTTGCGGGGTCATGTCGTGCGATCTCTGTCTGGGTGGGAAATAAAGCCGCCTATTATCGCCCGGCTACTTGATCGGAATATCAACGCATAGGGCCGCCCGAGGCCAGCGCACCGGTAGCCAGGGTTGGGCGCACCGCAGTTAGAAAGTTGCTCAAGACCTCCGGCAACACGGCGCACTTTCGCCAAGCCAGACCCACCTCCATTTGGGGCAATGGTTTTTCCAGAGGCCGAGCCTCTATCCGGTCACCCTCCAGCGACCAGGGCCGGTACAGCATGTCCGGCAAGATGGAAACACCGGCGCCCGTGGCGACCAGGCTTCTTACCGCCTCCACGGAAGAGGTTCGAATCAGCACTTTGGGCTCAACCTGGGAGTGACGCCACAGACCGGTAGTAGTGTCTCCCAGCTCATCGGCCTGCAAAAGAATCAGTGATTCACCGAACAGTGCTTCATCGTCGACGACTTGGACATCTGCAAGGCGATGATTGACCGGGCACCAAACCCGCCAACCTGAGCGCAAAATAATTTCCGTATCCAGCGCCCGGTAGTTTTGCAGTTGCGAGGCAACGACCAATGCCACATCCAGTTCGCCCGCAACCAGCAAGTGCTCTAGGTAGTCTCGCCGGTCTTCCGTAATGCTGACCTCCACGCGGGGAAACACGCGGCGAAAGCGGTCCAGAAGAAATGGCAGGTAGTAGCCCACCATAAGGCTGGTCACACCAATATTAAGTCTCCCGGTGACTGTGTGGGGTCTGAAGGCCAGGGCATCGCGGGCATTGCGCATGGCAACTTCAATTTGATGGGCATGCCGCAGAAACTGGTGCCCAGCATGCGTCAAGGCCATTCCGCGTGCCTTGCGCTCAAACAACAAGGTGCCCAGATCGGCCTCAATTTGGGCGATGGCAGCCGAAACCACGGACTGGGAAACGCCCAACTCCTGAATAGCCGCAGAAATCGAGCCGGATTCAGCCACTGCAATGAAGTAACGAATACTCTTGAATGAAGTGCTCATTTGGGTTTCGTGAAATCCGATAGGTAAAAAGCCGCTCAGGAGCCATAAACCCGAGCATTTGCAACTCAAATTCTAGGTAAAAACCCTCAATTCGAGGACATTGCTTTACAGGTTTCTGTTTTACCGATGGATTGTATTGCCTCAACGGTATGGATGCTTTCTTCCTGGGTACCTAACATTGCAACCAGCCTGCAATCTTTTGATTCAAGCCCTAACCAGCGGTAACTACGCACCGCTTCACACCGAAGACTGGAGATCATCTATGAAAAATTCCATCGCACTTCTCACTGGACTGCTCGCTGTCGCCTCAGCCACATCCACCATCGCAGCGCCTCCCAAAGCTGTTGGCAAGGGAGAGGGTCAACTGAACGTCATCGCCTGGGCCGGTTACATCGAGCGAGGCGAAACCGTCAAGGACTACGACTGGACCACTGGTTTTGAGAAGTCAACCGGCTGCAAAGTTAACGTGAAGACAGCTGCGACCTCCGATGAGATGGTCACGCTGATGAAAGCGGGTGGCTATGACATCGTGACGGCATCGGGCGACGCGTCGGGCCGCTTGATTGCATCCAAGCTGGTGCAAGAGGTCAACATCGGCCTGGTTCCCTCCTACAAAAACATCGACAAGCGTTTGCAGAATGCCCCTTGGCATAAGGTGGACGGCAAGCATTACGGCGTTCCCTACCAATCGGGCCCGAACGTGCTGATGTACAACACCAATACATTCAAAACGGCTCCTGATTCCTGGGGCGTGGTGTTTGAAGAACAGAATCTGCCCGATGGCAAGAGCAACAAAGGCCGCATCCAGGCCTATGACGGCCCCATTTACATTGCCGATGCTGCTCTGTACCTAATGAGCAAGAAGCCAGAACTGGGCATCAAGGACCCCTACGAGCTCAACGAAAAGCAGTACGCCGCCGTACTGGAGTTGCTGCGCGGTCAGAAGAAGCTGTCGCACCGCTATTGGCACGACGTGACCGTTCAGATGAATGACTTCAAAAAGGAGGGCGTCGTGGCCTCCGGCTCATGGGGTTTCATGGTGAATTCGCTCAAGGGTGAAAAGCAGCCTATCGCGTCTGTTGTCCCGAAGGAAGGCGCTACCGGCTGGGCTGACACCACCATGTTGCACGTTGACGCAAAAAATGTGAACTGTGCTTACCAGTGGATGGAGCACCAGTTGAGCGACAAACTGCAAGCACCTCTTGCCGAGTGGTTTGGCACCGTACCCGTGACACCCCAGGCTTGCAAGGCCAAAGCCCCCGGCGGCAGCGACTTCTGCAAGAACAACGGATTTGCTGATCTGGACAAAATCAAGTTCTGGAAAACGCCCGTTGCCAAATGCGAAACACAGGGCACCTGTGTTCCTTATGCCAAGTGGGCTACGGATTACATCGCCATCATGGGCGGCCGTTAACTCCACCACCAGTTGAATCGGGTTCGTATTGAAGGTTTGTATGCCAGTAGCTATCGAGTTCAAAGGGGTAGGACGTCACTATGGCGCTGTGAAGGCGCTGGACGGAGTCAGCTTTACCGTGCAGGAAGGAGAGTTTTTCTCCATGCTTGGCCCCTCTGGCTCGGGTAAAACCACATCTCTGCGCTTGATGGCGGGTTTTGAACAACCTTCCTTTGGCAGCCTTCAGTTGATGGGCAAGGAAGCCTCTGGCACACCTCCTTACGAACGCGATGTCAACACGGTTTTTCAGGATTACGCCCTTTTCCCGCACATGACTGTGCTGGAGAACGTGGCGTATGGCCTGATGGTCAAAAAGATCCCGAAAGCTGAACGCGAGGCCCAGGCGCGCGAAGCTTTGGCCATGGTTGCGCTGCCAGACCATGGGCAAAGAACGCCTGCGCAACTCTCGGGAGGGCAACGCCAGCGGGTTGCCCTGGCCCGTGCGCTGATTAACCGACCGCGCATTCTTCTGCTCGACGAACCCCTGGGAGCGCTGGATCTGAAACTGCGGGAGCAGATGCAGGTCGAGCTCAAGGTATTGCACCGCAAATTGGGGATTACCTTTGTGTATGTGACACACGACCAGGGCGAAGCGCTGTCAATGTCTGACCGAATTGCGGTGTTCAACCACGGGCAGATAGAGCAGATTGCAACACCCCGGGAGCTTTATCACCAGCCCAAGACGCGCTTTGTTGCTAGCTTTGTCGGCAGCGCAAACGTTGTGGAGACCGCTCTGGCTGCAAAAGCTATCGGTTCTGCCAAGGCGTTCTCCATTCGCCAGGAGCATATGAGCGTCGGACAGGCAGGAACTGAAATCCCTGCCGACCGCGTTCAGGTCGAGGGAGAAGTACTGGCGGTCCAATTTTTAGGCGCCAATCAGCGCATTGAAGTCCAGGTGGGTGACCAGATACTCACCGCCATGCAGATCGAAAGCGAGGCCACTGCAGCACTTGCCGATCGGACTCAAGCCGGTCAGCGCATCGCGCTGAGCTGGGCGAAAAAGCACATGGTCATGCTGGACAGCTGATATGCCTTTCGGACGCATCCTTTCCAACATTCTGTACCACCGGCGAACGCTGGCGCTGTTGCTCTTGCTAACGCCGCCCCTGCTGTGGTTTGGGGTGGTGTACATGGGATCTCTGCTGTCCCTTCTGAGTCAAAGCGTATTGGGCTTTGACGACATGACCATGTCTGTGAGCTCAGAGTTCACTTTGGACAATTTCAAACAGTTGATGGCTCCATCCAACCTTGACATTGTGATTCGCACTCTGTCGATGGCCATTGCCGTCACACTCGGTTCGGTTGTCCTTGGCTTTCCTATCGCCTACTACATGGCGCACTTTGCGGGGCCCAAGGAAAAAGCTTTTTTCTACATCGGTGTGATGCTGCCCATGTGGGCTAGCTACATCGTCAAAGCCTACGCATGGACCGTTCTGCTGGCACAAGGCGGTGTCATCTATTGGTTTGTAGAGGCCCTGGGCCTGAAGCCGGTATTGCTAGCGCTGCTTAAGGTACCGATGATTGGGGGCGACACCCTGGCAACTTCTCACCTGGGACGCTTCCTGGTGTTCACCTACATCTGGCTGCCGTTCATGATTTTGCCCATTCAGGCGGCCATAGAGCGTGTTCCAGGCAACCTGCTGCTGGCGTCCAGCGACCTGGGCGCGCACCCCAGGCAGACTTTTCTCAAGGTACTTTGGCCATTGGCCTTCCCGGGTGTTGTGGCGGGGTCCATCTTTACCTTTTCACTCACGCTGGGTGACTACATCATCCCGCAGCTGGTTGGCCCCTCTGGCTATTTCATTGGCAATATGGTTTACACCATGCAGGGCACCATTGGAAACATTCCCATGGCAGCAGCATTTACGGTGGTCCCCATTGTCTTGATTACGGTCTATCTGTCTATCGCCCGTCGCTTGGGAGCCTTCAATGCACTCTAGCCAAAGCAACCCACTTTTGCGCCTGGTGGCCTATGGCGTATTGGCGCTCTTGCACCTGCCTCTGTTGTTCATAGCGGTTTACGCCTTCAACAATGATGATTCCAGCTATGGCTTCCCGATTAAGGAGTTCACCCTGCGGTGGTTTGTCCGCGCCATGGAGCGGGACGACATCCGCCAGGCCATCGGTCTTTCGCTGTCGGTTGCGACATTGGCCACCATCCTTGCCATGGTGCTGGGAACGCTGAGTGCAGCGGCCCTCAACCGGGATCGCTTTTTTGGCAAGGATGCTTTCACCACCATGTTGATTCTTCCGATCGCCCTGCCCGGAATTGTGACCGGTATTGCATTGCTGCTGGCCTTTAAGACCTTTCAGGTGACACCCGGGTTCTGGACCATCGTGATCGGTCACGCGACGTTTTGCGTTGTGATCGTGCACAACAATGTAGTGGCTCGGCTTCGCCGTTTGCCGCAGCGCCTGTGGGAAGCCTCCATGGACCTCGGAGCCGACACACTCACCACATTGCGCTACATCATTCTTCCCCAGCTTGGCACGGCATTGATGGCGGGTGGCATTCTTGCCTTTGCACTGTCGGTGGATGAACTCATCGTCACGACCTTTACCGCCGGTCACGACAAGACATTGCCTATTTGGTTACTCAATCAACTTGGGCGTCCTCGCGAAACTGCCGTCACAAACGTGGTGGCGTTGATGGTCATGATGCTGACTACACCCCTGATTCTTCTGGCTTGGCGTCTGACCAAAGACACCGAAGCCAGTCCCAACACCCGATAGCACGCAGAAGACCCCATAGCTGCTAGGCAGGTTTTTTTCCTTAACCCACTGCACAAGAGAACAACATGGCGAGTACACGTTTCCCTACCCAATTGCTGATCAACGGCCAATGCGTCGCGGGTGAAGGCCGCGCAGAAAGCATTCTGAACCCTTCCACGGGGGAAACGCTTTGCGAGGTGCGTGAAGCTTCCGGTGAGCAACTGAGTTCGGCAGTTGAGGCGGCACACAACGCCTTTCCAGCATGGGCTGCACTTACCCCGAAAGACCGTAGCATCTACTTGCTGAAAATCGCCGATGCGATTGAGAGCAACGGAGACGAGTTTGCCATGCTGGAATCCCTGAACTGTGGAAAGCCCCTCAGCGCAGCCCGCAACGACGAAATACCAGCCATTGCCGACGTCTATCGTTTTTTTGCAGGTGCCATCCGCAACCTGCATGGCAGCCTGGCCGGTGAGTACCTGCCAGGACACACCAGCATGATTCGCCGAGACCCTTTGGGTGTGGTGGCTTCCATTGCGCCCTGGAACTACCCGCTGATGATGGCGGCCTGGAAGCTTGGACCGGCCATTGCCATGGGAAACACCGTGGTGCTGAAACCATCTGAAATGACGCCACTCACCACCCTGCGCATGGGTGAACTCTTGGCAAAAATTCTGCCGCCCGGTGTTGTCAATATTGTCTGTGGACGAGGCGACTCTGTCGGTGCCCCGCTGATACGCCATCCCCGTGTACGCATGGCGTCTCTGACCGGAGACGTGTCCACTGGCAGCAAGATCATGGAGTCTGCCGCAAGGGGCATAAAACGCACCCACCTGGAACTCGGCGGCAAGGCGCCGGTCATTGTGCTTGACGACGCCGACATCGGCTCTGTCGTTGAGGGATTGCGAACTTTTGGTTATTAC
>CAJBMJ010000085.1 GCA_903954045.1 uncultured beta proteobacterium
GGCTCGAAGAACTGCTGGCTGAGGGCGTCTGCGCTGTTGAGATCAAATCCGGCTACGGGCTCGCGCTCGACCATGAGCGCAAGCAGCTGCGTGTGGCGCGTCGCCTGGGCGAAGCCTATGGCGTTACCGTGCGCACCACCTTTCTCGGCGCCCATGCGCTACCACCTGAATACGCGGGCCGTAGCCAGGACTACATCAATTTGGTTTGCAATGAGATGCTGCCCGCACTGGCTGCCGAGGGGCTGGTCGATGCGGTTGATGTATTTTGCGAGCGCATCGGATTCTCGCTGGCAGAAACAGAACAGGTCTTCAAGGCAGCACAGGCTCTGGGATTGAGAGTCAAGCTGCATGCTGAACAGCTCTCCGACATGGGAGGGTCTGCATTGGCAGCACGTTTTGGTGCGCTGTCCTGTGATCACATAGAGCACCTGAGTGCCGAGGGCATTGCGGCAATGAAGCAGGCCGGTACTGTGGCCGTGCTGCTGCCCGGCGCTTACTACACCTTGCGCGACACCCACCTGCCGCCCGTCCAGGCCCTGCGTGATGCCGGTGTACCCATGGCGGTGAGCACCGACCACAACCCCGGCACCTCACCTGCGCTGTCCTTGCTGTTGATGGCGAATATGGCCTGCACACTGTTTCGCCTGACCGTGCCCGAGGCCTTGGCTGGAATCACACGTAACGCGGCGCTTGCGCTGGGGTTGCAGGATACGCATGGCACGCTGGGTGTCGGCCGCCCGGCCAACTTTGTTTTATGGGATGTACAGGACGCTGCTGAACTGGCTTACTGGTATGGGCAACGTCCGGTGCGAGCGGTGGTGCGGCAGGGACGCGTTGCGGTAGGTGCTGTATGACTACAAACAACTCCCTGTTCGCCCACGATGCATTGCTGCCCACCGGCTGGGCAAAAAACGTTCAATTCGAATGGAATGCACAAGGCCAGCTGACCCGTGTGCAGCCCGACAGCAGCCCTGAAGCATTCGTGCCAAAGGCCGTGGGCCCCATCATTCCCGGAACTCCCAACCTGCACTCCCACGCCTTCCAGCGCGCCTTCGCTGGCCTTACCGAATACCGTGGTCAGAATCCGGATGGAGGGCAGGACAGCTTCTGGAGTTGGCGCACCCTGATGTACCGCTTCGCGCAGCGCATCACACCCGAGCAACTGGAGGCTATCGCCACCTGGCTCTACATCGAGATGCTGGAGGCAGGGTACACCTCGGTCTGCGAGTTCCACTATGTGCACCATGCAGAAGACGGCCAGCCGTATGCCGATGACGCCACACTGTCGCAATGCCTGCTGCGAGCTGCCAAAAATACCGGCATGGGTCTGACCCTGCTGCCCGTGCTCTACCAGACCAGCGGCTTTGGTGCGACCCCGCCTACCGATGGCCAGCGCCGCTTTATCCGCAGTACCGACAACATGCTGCGCCTGCTGGAACGGCTCAAACCCCTGTGTGAAGCACAAGGCGCGCGCCTCGGAATGGCGCCGCATTCGTTGCGCGCCGTGCCGCCCGATAGTCTGCGCGACGCAATCGCCGGTCTGAACGCCATCGATGCCACGGCACCGGTCCATATCCACATTGCCGAGCAGACTGGCGAGGTTGATGCCTGCGTGGCCTGGAGCGGCCAGCGCCCTGTGGAGTGGCTGCTGAACCATGCCGAAGTCAATGCGCGCTGGTGCCTGGTACATGCCACGCACATGAACGAGATCGAATACCAGCGCGCCGCGCAGAGCGGTGCTGTGGCCGGTATCTGCCCCAGTACCGAGGCCAATCTGGGCGATGGAATTTTCGATATGTCGCGCTGGCGCGCACACGGGGGTGCCTGGGGCGTGGGCTCGGACAGCCATGCCACGGTCAATGCCGCCGAAGAGTTGATGCTGCTCGAATACGGCCAGCGTTTGCATTTGCGCCAGCGCAATGTGCTCGCGACCCCACAGCAGCCGGAGGTGGCGACCGCCATGACCCTGCAGGCGCTGCAGGGCGGGGCACAGGCCGCAGGGCGAGCCGTTGCCGGCCTAGCCGTGGGCCAGCAGGCGGACTTTGTGTCGCTGGATGCCAGCCATGTCGCGTTGGCGGGGCTGTCTGCCGCCGAGATGTTGTCTGCCCATGTGTTTACCAGCCACCGTACCACGGCGCTGCACGGTGTCTGGGTTGCGGGCCAGCACCCGGTGCAAGCCGGTCGCCATGCCTTGCATGATGACGCGGCGAGCGCATTTGTTGCCGCGCGCAGTGCCATCATTTCCGGAAGTTGAACCATGCCACTCACCACCGAAGCTCCGTTCATTTTCCACCAGGGCAATCGCCCGCTACTGATTTCCATGCCGCATGTGGGTACCCATCTGCCCCCGGCCATTGCCGCGCGGTTGACACCCGAGGGGCGCGAGGTGCATGACACCGACTGGCACCTGGGGCGCCTCTATGACTTCGCCAGGGAGTTGGGCGCATCCATCCTCATGGCCACGCATTCGCGTTATGTGGTGGATCTGAACCGCCCGCCCGATGGCGCCAGCCTTTATCCTGGCCAGAGCGTGACAGGGCTGTGCCCGGTGGACACCTTTGACGACACACCGCTGTATGCCGCTGGCAATGGCCCTGATGACGCCGAGATTGCCGAGCGGCGCGAGGCCATCTGGCGCCCTTACCATGACCAACTCGCCGGGGAGCTGGCGCGCATCAAGGTGCAACACGGTGTTGCCATGCTGTGGGACGCCCACTCCATCCGTTCCGTGGTACCGCGTTTCTTCGAGGGCAAGCTGCCTGACTTCAACCTTGGCACGGCCGATGGCGCAAGCTGCGACCCGGCGCTGGCGCAGCAACTACTGGCGATTGCCCAGGGTGCACCGGGCTATACCGCGGTGCTCAACGGCCGCTTCAAGGGCGGCCACATCACGCGTCACTACGGCCAGCCCGTTCGCGGCGTGCATGCGGTCCAGTTGGAGATGACACAGTGCATCTACATGCAGGAAGCCATGCCATTTGACTACCTGCCCGAGCTAGCCCAACGGGTACAGCCCACTTTGCGTTCATTGCTCGCAACCGTGCTTGCCTTTGCTGAAGGCTAGGTCCGATGAGATGGACAAGCAGGTCGTGATCGAAGAACTCATCGCAGTATTGGGTGCCGATGCCGTGCGCTGCGGTGACGCCATTGACCTGCGTTACCGTGCCGACTGGAGCGGCGCCACACCCGTATTGCCTCTCGCGTTGCTGCGCCCCACCAGTACCGAGCAGGTGTCTGCTGCGCTGCGCATCTGTCATGCGCACGGCGTGGCTGTAGTGCCACAGGGTGGCATGTCGGGGCTCTCCGGTGGAGCGGTACCGAACGCTGATGCTGTGGCGCTGTCGCTGGAGCGCATGAATGCAATTGAGCACGTGGATACTGCAGCGGCCACCATCACGGTGCAGGCCGGAGCCACGCTGCAGGCGGTGCAAGAGGCTGCCTTGGGCGCAGGCATGGTGTTTGGCGTTGACCTGGGCGCGCGCGGATCCTGCCAGATTGGCGGCAACCTGGCCACCAATGCAGGAGGCAATGGAGTCGTGCAGTACGGAATGATGCGCGAGCAGGCGCTGGGGTTGGAGGTGGTGCTGGCCGACGGCACGGTGTTGCCGATGCTGCGCCCCATGCTCAAGAACAATACGGGCTATGACCTCAAGCACTGGTTCATCGGCTCCGAAGGCACGCTGGGCATCATCACACGCGCAGTGCTGGTTCTGCGACCCGCGCCGCGCGCGCGCGTTAGTACGCTGATTGCCTTGCCGGATTACGCCAGCGCCATTCGCTTGCTGCGCCGCCTGCAGGCAGCCTTTCCCGGCGCGTTGGCGGCGTTCGAATTGATGTGGGATGACTTCTTTGGCACTTCGCTGCGCTGGAACCAGATGGCGTCGCCTTTCGCCGACGCTCATCCTTTCTTGCTGCTTGCGGAAGTCACTGGACACGTGGAGTTCAACCTGGCCGAGACGCTGCAGAACGCGCTGGGTGAGGCGATGGAGGACGGCAGCGTGCTCGACGCCGTTGTCGCGCAGACGCAGACCCAGGCGAAAGCGCTTTGGCGTATCCGCGAGGCGACAGCAGAATTCCCCACGCAATTGGTGCCACTCAACTTCGACATCAGTCTGCCATTGGATCAGATTGATGTATTCGCAGAAGAGTGCGTTCAGGCACTGACTGCGCGCTGGCCCACCCAGCAAAGCCTGCGTTTTGGCCATTTGGGTGATGGAAATCTGCACCTGACAACGGACCTGCGGTCGCTGGGAGACGGGCTGTCGCTGGCCGATGCTGAACACGCGGTCGAAGAAATCGTTTATGGCCTGCTGGCGCAGCGCGGTGGCAGCGTTTCTGCCGAGCACGGCATTGGCCTGCACAAGAAACCCTATCTTGGCGTGAGCCGCACACCGGCGGAACTGGCCGCCATGCGTGCCATCAAGCAGGCGCTTGATCCGATGAATCTGCTCAACCCCGGCAAGATGTTTGACCTGCATCCTTCTCCTACGAAAGCGATTCAATGACTGTTGCCACACTGCCCCCCTTCAACACGGCCGGCGCCGAGTTGCTGACCCGCTTGGCCCGCCCTGAAGTGCGTGAGCTGCCGGCCTATAACGCGGGCCTCTCGTCCGAGGTGGTGCGCCAGCGCTACGGGGTGCAGCATGTGGCGCGTCTTGCCAGCAACGAAAACCCGTTTGGTCCCAGTCCAGCGGTTGGGCAGGCGCTGACACAACTGTCGCTAAAGGCGGGCCTGTACCCAGACCCCAATTGCCGGGCACTGCGCTCTGCCATTGCCGAGCGCACAGGTGCGCAGCCAGACCAAGTGGTGGTGGGCAATGGTTCGGAAAACTTGCTGGAGGTGTTGTGTCAGGCCTTCCTGGAGCCGGGCGATCGCGTGGTCACGCTGCTGCCCTCGTTTGGTCTGCACGAAATCTACCCACGCATGATGGGTGCGCGCGTGCAGATGCTGCCTGTCACGCCAGCGCTGGAGTTCGATGTGGATGCCTGGGTAGCGGCCTTGACTCAGGGGCCTGCACCAAAGATGGCGATGCTCAGCAATCCATCCAATCCGGTAGGCTGCATGCTGGACGCCGCAGCTTTCCGCCGCATTGTGCAGGCCACACCGCAGGAAACACTGCTGGTGATTGACGAGGCGTATTACGAATACGCATTGCACACAAACGGTTTTCCTGATGCGTTGGCCGAGCTACGTGCGCAGAACCGCCCGTGGATCGTGCTGCGCACATTCTCCAAAGCTTGGGGACTGGCCGGTCTGCGTGTGGGCTACGGCATCGCTTCAGATGACCGATTGGTGCAGTTGCTGGATCGCGTACGTACCCCTTTCAACGTCAATCTTGCCGCTCAGGTTGCCGCACTGGCTGCCTGGAATGACCCCGCCTATATGGAACGCTGCGTCAGCGACACCGTGGTGCAGCGCGAGTGGCTCATCAGCCAGTTGCGTGCCATGGGTGTGGTGATGGCCCCCTCTGCAACCAACTTCGTTTTCATCAATCTGCAACGGCCCAACGGCCCCGTGGCCGAGGCATTGCTGGCCCGTGGCGTGATTGTCAAACCCTGGAAAGAGGTGGGTTACGAAAGTTTCATTCGTGTTTCCATCGGCAGTGCGCAGGACAACACCTTGTTCTTGGAAGTCTTGCAGGACATCCTGCGCATCGAAAAACTTTAAGCCGGGGTGGAGGTGCCGCTTCGCTGAATCAATTCAATTTTGTAGCCGTCCGGATCGACAACGAAAGCAATGACCGAGGTGCCCCCTTTGACGGGGCCGGCCTCGCGTGTCACGTTTCCACCATTGGCCTTGATCTTCTCGCAAGCGGCATAAACATCAGGCACGGCCAGCGCAATATGGCCATAGGCGGTACCGAGTTCGTAGCTCTCTACTCCCCAGTTGTAGGTCAGTTCAATCTCGGCCTGGCCGGGGTTGCCTCCGTCAAACCCCAGGAAAGCCAGGGAATATTTGTAGTCGGGGTTTTCGGACGTACGCAAAAGTTGCATGCCCAGAACCTGGGTGTAGAAATCGATGGAGCGTTGGAGATTGCCAACGCGCAGCATGGTGTGAAGGAATCGCATGGGTTGATGGAGTTTTAAGTTCAAAAGCGCAGATGCCAGTCTATTGCACGCTTGAGGATAATTCCTGTCATGAGCATATTTACCAAAGTTGTTTTATTCACGGACGAAGACGGACGCGCCAAGTTTCGCGAGGAATCGGTTCCGCTGGATCAAGGCAGTCCCCAATCCATGCTGTCGGAGGTGTTTTCCAGCGGGGGCTACCAGCTGCGTACCAGCCCGGTGGGCTTTCGTAGCCAGTTCCATTGCACGGGGGCGCCCCAATGGTGCTTCATTCTGGGCGGGCAAATGGAGATTGGATTGCAAGGCGGCGTTTCACGCATTTTCAAGCCGGGCGAACATTTCTACTCTGCTGATGTGCTACCCGAAGGCGCAACTTTTGATCCGGCCATTCATGGCCACTGGAGTCGCCAGGTCGGAGACGCGCCGCTGGTGACCCTGTTTGTGCGAAGCTGAGTTCAGCTGCCTTGCCACAGGGGGTGGCTTAGGGCGCTGCGCCTTGCAAGTCGCCAGACAAAATGGTCTGCACGCCAGGCGTGCCGGATTTCACCGCTTTGATCAGTCCGTAAGCCACGTCCCGCGCAAGCACTGCGCGGTAATTGGCAGGAATCAGCGGCTTAAACAGCTGACTGACTGCCAACCCGATACGTTCTCCAGCGCGGCTGTGTTGCTGCAAGGAAGCACGGTCCCCTGCCAGCATGGAGGGGCGCACAAAGCTCACGCTCTTGAAGCCCGCCCTGACCAGAGCGTGTTCGATCTCACCCTTGACCTTGCTGTAGAAGATTTTGGAAGTGGCGTCAGCGCCCATGGCACTAACCACTCCTAAATTGGTAGCGCCTTGTGCATATGCAGCAAGCGCTACAGCCAAAACGGCGTCGTAATCCACGGCCCGGAAAGCTGCCTGGCTCCCAGCAACTTGGATGGTGGTGCCTAGCGCGATGTAAACGTCATCGACCTTGGGCACCCCGGAGAGTGCAGCAAAGTCGACGATATGCTGCACCAGCTTGGGGTGCGCTGATTCGGGCAGGTCTGGAGGCAGCTTGCGCCGCCCCAGCACATGCACTGTGCGGTAGGTCTTATCGGCCAGCAGGGCCGCGAGGACCTCCCGGCCCACGAGGCCCGTTGCCCCCGCGACCATTGCCACCCGGGCGTCCGCCGCCACCGTATCCACCGCCGCCACCGCCATATCCACCTCCGTTGCCTGAACCACCCCGGTTGCCACCACCAAAATTGCCGCGGCGCGCACCGCGCTCGGCCATCATATCGACGCTGGTGCGCATGGGATCGGGTTGACCTGCTGGCGCACGGGGAGCACGGGGCTCATTGGCAAAACCTGCGGGCTGGCCCATACCTGGGCCACGGCCACGGCCCTGACCCTGAGGTGGGCGCGCACCGTGGGAGCGTGGAGGTTGGAACTCGCCATTGCGGTCTTCACGGGGTGGGCGATCGCCGCCACCATTCCCGCCATTGCCGCCATTCCCACCGTTACCGCGTGGTGCGCCGCTTCGGTTGCCGCCACCGTTGCCTGAGCCACCGCCGCGGGGGCCTTGTCCGGCCTTGTTTTCACGGACGCGCTGCAGCATTTCGGTGCGCGCAGCACGTGCAGCCGCCTGCATCACATCGCGGCTTGGTGGCTTGCCTGCGCCGCCCCAGATGGTCTGGCGACCCATGGCAATGGGCTCGGCCTTTTCGCCGGGTTCAATGCCAAAGCCTTCCACGATCTTGACTTCGATGTTCTGCTTGGTGAACCGCTCGATATCCTGCATGAAACCTTCTTCATCCAGGCACACCAGGTTGATGGCGGCGCCGTCGGCACCGGCGCGTCCGGTGCGGCCAATGCGGTGCACATAGTCTTCGCTCACGTTGGGAATTTCATAGTTCACAACATGTGGCAGGTCATCAATATCGATACCGCGCGCTGCAATGTCGGTGGCTACCAGCGCACGCACTTCGCCGCTCTTGAATCCAGCCAGTGCCTGTGTTCGGGCTGCCTGGCTTTTGTTGCCGTGCAGGGCCATGGCAGTGATGCCATTTTTCTCCAGAAACTCGGCCACGTTGTTGGCGCCGAACTTGGTGCGTGTGAAGACCAGAATCTGGCTCCAGTTGTTCTCGTTGATGATGTGTGCCAGCAGTGCTTTTTTCTTGCCACGGCCCACCGGGTGAATCACCTGGGTGATGCGCTGCACAGTCGTGTTGCGTGGCGTGACCTGCACGCTTTGCGGATTTTTCAACAGGCCATTGGCCAGTTCGCGAATTTCGTCGCTGAAAGTGGCAGAGAACAGAAGACTCTGCTTCTCTGCAGGCACCAGCGCCAGCACTTTTTTGACGTCATGGATGAAACCCATGTCGAGCAGGCGGTCAGCTTCGTCCAGAACAAGCATTTGCACCTGGCCCAGGTCCAGCATGCCTTGCTGTTGCAGGTCGAGCAGGCGGCCGGGTGTGGCCACCAGGATATCGACGCCTTTTTTGAGTTTGGAGATTTGCGGGTTCATGCCCACGCCGCCAAAAATAACGGTGGACGTCAGTTGCAGGTACTTGCCATAGGTACGGACTGACTCTTCCACTTGTGCGGCGAGTTCACGTGTGGGGGTCAACACCAGCGCGCGGATGCCGGTGCCGCCAAACTTGCTTTGTGCACTGCGGCTCATGGTCAAGCGGTGCAACATGGGCAAGGTGAACGCTGCTGTCTTGCCAGTGCCAGTCTGGGCACCGCCCAAGAGGTCGTGGCCATCGAGCACCACGGGTATGGCCTGTGCCTGAATGGCCGTAGGCGTTTCGTAACCTTGCTCGCGCACGGCTTTAAGGATGGCCGGAGCCAGTTTCAATTCTTCGAAGTTCATGTGTGAAAGCACCCGTCCTGGGTGCTGGGGTACCGGCCGTTCTGTGGGCAATGCACACAGTCAGTCAATGGCAGATGGATTTACAAGCGGGACGCAATTGTCGGTTGGGTCCCCAGCAAGGTGCTGGTACTGCAGGCAACTGAAGCGCCGCAGTACCCGGATTGTCGCATGTCTTGAAGAACAGTTTGCAAAGGCGGTAACTGAATGTAAAGAAGTGGCCTTTACGTCTGGTCTTGCGGGCAAGCAACTGACAAAATGCGGAATGTCCAAATTTCTCTTGCGCCGCCTGGGCGTGGCAGATGATCCATCCCAGAATAAGCCCACCCTGCAGGGCTGTCTGGAAGCCGTTCTTGAACAGAGCGATCTGCTCATGCAGGAAGTTCTGGGTGGCTTGGTATCGGCTCTTGTGCCGGTCAAGGACCGCGTGAACCCGGTACTCGGTGACAGCACCAGAGCAGCGATCACTCTGCTCGGCGAGCGCGCGTCCGAGGTGAATGCGGCCTTTGCAAATGCCTTGCGTGCCGCCGTGTTCGGCGGAAATATCCAGCGCCAGGTAGCCCAGCCTCTGGTGCGTTTTGATGACTTTCAGTTTCTGGAAGAAGAGCAGATCGATGCCAACATCGAGTCGGCAATGTCCCAGCAGGACGTGCTGCTGGCTGTGGAAGACGTACTTCCACCCCTGAATGCGCTTGTCAGCAGCTTGATGGGCTGGTCATCCGTGCAAGCCCATCTCAATCCCCTGCGTCCAGAGTCGTTTGTGTACGCCCTGCGTGAAAGTATTTCTCCCCATCTTCCAGCCGATAGTGCCGTGGTGATGACGCTGGCTTCTGGGCGGCTGGGTGTCAGCCTGCGCCAGCTCTACCAGGAAATTTGCCTGTGGCTCAAGTCGCAGGGTGTTGAACCCGTGCCCGTATCGGTTGCTGTTCCCGGCAGCGCGGTCGCCCATACGCTGTTGACCCTGGACAAGCTGCGCAGTCTGCTGGCGGGAGACCTTGATCCAGAGCCTGCCACCTTGGGCGGCGGCGATTTCATGTACACGGTGCCGGCTTCCCTGGAAGCCTTGCAGGACATGAAGATGGTGGAGCCGATGCTCAAGCGGCTGGTTGCCCGCGGCGCTACGAATGCCGACCCCGCACTGGCCGATCGGTCCCGCAGCAAGGCATTGGGTCAGGAACTGGGCAAGGAAGTAGTCCGCCTGATGCTCGAGAACCTGGGGCGGGATGCCCGGCTGCTGCCCAGGGTCAGGCAAAGCCTGCAGTCCCTGGAGCCGGCGTTGTTGAAACTGGCGCAATTTGATCCTCGTTTCTTCAGCGATCGGCAGCATCCGGCACGTCAGCTGATGGACAAAATTACCCACCGTGGTCTGGCCTTCACGTCCGACGACGATCCCGCCGTGGAGCCGTTTCTGGCTGCTTTTGACCGTTCCGTGCAGACACTGGGCGCTGGGAGCTGCGGCGCACACTCCTTTGCCAGAGAGCTGCGCAAACTCGAAGACGGCTGGAATCGTGAAGAACAATTGCAAAGGCAGCAGGCCGAAGAAGCGGCCCGTAGCCTGGTACGGGCTGAGCAGCGCAATTTGCTTGCCGCCCGACTGGCTGCTGATTTCACCCAGCGCACGCTCGACAAACGGGTTCCTGAGCCGGTAGTGGCCTTTCTGCGCGGGCCTTGGGCGCAAGTTGTTGCGGAGGCCCAGCTAGGAAGTGCGGGAGCCACTGATGACTTGTCCGCTTTTGAAGCACTGGTAGACGATCTGATCTGGAGCGTGCAGGTCAAACTGGCCCGACGCAACCGTGCCCGATTGGTGCACATGGTGCCCGGCATGTTGACCCGTATGCGCCAGGGACTGCAGCGCATTGACTACCCGCAAGACCGTATCACGGCTTTTTTTGACGAGCTGGTGACGTTCCACGAAAAAGCCTTTGAAAGCGTGCGGTCCTTGCCGCCTGGCAGCCGCATCGAGAACGTGGTCGACCGTGTCCAGCCTTTGCCGCAGGCAGAAGATGGTTTGCCGGACGATCTCTGGATGGCAGAAGCTGAAGCCCAGGACTCCGGCTACTTTGAAGAGGTCGCCGAGCTGTCAGCGCACAGTGCTGAGTTTTCAACCTGGCCGCAAGACGCACTCACAGCCGGTTCCTGGTTCGACCTGGACCTCGGACAGGGGTGGGTGCGGGCCCAGTTGAGCTGGACCAGCCCACATCGCACACTGTTCATGTTTATTTCTGGTGCGGGAACGGCCCATTCCATGTCTTTGCGAACACTCAACCGGCTGAGTTCGCAGGAAAAAATCCGTTTTGTGTCCGATGGCAGGGTGATTGAACAAGTGCTGGATGCAGTGGCCCAGGCGGCTTTGGTCAACGACATGCGCCACGCGGCTTCTGGCAGCTAAAAAGTCCCGCAAGCCCGTACCCTGCGGGTCGCGCAGTCGATAATGCTGCTCTTGCGTTTTCTTTCCTCTGGTTTTCATTCAAAGTACATCCATGGCCCAATACGTTTTTTCCATGAACCGCGTCGGCAAGATCGTGCCGCCCAAGCGCCACATCCTGAAGGACATCTCCCTTTCTTTCTTCCCAGGCGCCAAAATCGGTGTGCTGGGTACCAACGGCTCCGGCAAATCCACCCTTCTGAAGATCATGGCTGGCGTGGACAAGGAAATTGAGGGCGAAGCCATCCCCATGGCCGGTCTGAACATTGGTTATCTGCCGCAGGAACCGCAGCTCGATCCCACCCAGACTGTTCGCGAGAGCATCGAAGCGGGCATGGGCAAGGTGTTTGCCGCCAAGGCGCGTCTGGAGGAGGTATACGCCGCTTACGGCGCAGAAGATGCAGACTTTGACGCGCTGGCAGCCGAGCAGGCCGAACTGGAGGCCATCATCGCCACCGCAGGAACCGATTCCGAGCACCAACTGGAAATTGCAGCCGATGCCCTGCGCCTGCCCCCTTGGGAAGCCAATATTGGTGTGCTCTCCGGGGGTGAAAAACGTCGCGTTGCCTTGTGCCGTCTGCTGCTCTCCAAGCCCGACATGCTGTTGCTCGACGAACCTACCAACCACCTTGACGCTGAATCGGTCGACTGGCTGGAGCAGTTTTTGCAGCGGTATCCCGGAACCGTGGTCGCCATCACCCATGACCGCTACTTCCTGGACAACGCAGCCGAGTGGATTCTGGAGCTGGACCGCGGCTCGGGCATTCCCTACAAGGGCAACTACTCCGACTGGCTGACGCAAAAGGGCGCCCGACTGGAGGCCGAGCATAAGGGCGAAGAAGCCCGTGCCAAAGCCCTGAAGAAGGAGTTGGAATGGTCACGCCAGAATCCCAAGGCCCGCCAGGCCAAGAGCAAAGCCCGTTTGGCCCGCTTTGAGGAACTGAGCGACTACGAATACCAAAAGCGCAATGAAACCAACGAAATCTTCATCCCCGTGGCGGACCGCCTGGGCCATGAAGTGATTGAGTTTGTGGGCGTCACCAAGTCCTTTGGCGACCGCGTGCTGATTGACAACCTCAGCTTCAAGATTCCGGCGGGTGCGATTGTGGGCATCATCGGACCCAACGGAGCAGGTAAATCTACCCTGTTCAAGCTCATAGCGGGCAAGGAAAAGGCAGATTCCGGTGAGGTCAAGATTGGCCAGACCGTGAAAATGGCCTTTGTTGATCAGCACCGCGACGAGCTTTCCAACGACAAAACCGTGTGGGAAGACGTGTCCGGCGGGCTCGATATCCTGAACGTTGGCAAGTTCCAGATGGCCAGTCGTGCCTACTGCGGGCGTTTCAACTTCAACGGCGGTGATCAGCAGAAGAAAGTGGGCATGCTCTCCGGTGGTGAACGCGGCCGTTTGCACTTGGCCAAAACCCTTATTGCTGGCGGCAATGTTTTGATGCTCGACGAGCCTTCCAACGACCTGGACGTGGAAACCCTGCGAGCGCTGGAAGATGCGCTGCTGGAGTTTGCGGGCACCATGCTGGTTATCAGCCATGACCGCTGGTTCCTGGACCGTATTGCGACCCACATTTTGGCCGCTGAGGGGGATAGCCAGTGGACCTTCTTTGATGGCAATTACCAGGAATACGAAGCCGACAAGAAACGCCGTCTGGGCGAAGAAGGTGCGAAACCCAAGCGCATGCGCTACAAGGCGCTGAAGTAAGTTTTTTCGGCAACTTTTCCCCCATGCAGATGCCCTCCGAACCCTCTAGAGACGCCAATTCTTTGGCGCTTTACCGCGCAACTCTGGAAGAGGCTGCAGCCGCCGGCGAATTTCTCATGGGCAAGCTGGTGGAATCCGCGCGGCAGAGCCTGCAAAGCCGCGAGGCCGCTTCGCGCGATTTCAGGGAGCGTGATGCGCTGGCGCTATCTGCAAAACAACTGCGTCAGTTTGAAACGCAACTTTGCCAAGGCTACCCAGATGCATTGCGTAAGGCATTTGCGAGCTCCGTCACCCCGAAGGTTGTCGCGCCAGTGCAGTCAATTGACTTGCACTTCGATCAATTGGAGCTGATGGACGAGTCTCAGGTGGTCAGCAGCGTCGCCCTGGCACGGTTGCAACAATCGGCCCTGCTGGAGGCTGAAACCAGTCTGGCTGAGCTCAACCCCCTGATCTGCAGCACGCTGGGCCTGGGCGCGGTCAAGCCGGAGCGCAATCCGCTGAGGCCGGAGATTTACATCGGCGCCCTGCGTGAAGTCGTTGAACAGACGCGCGTACCCACCCCCGTGCAACTGGATTGGATTGGTTCCATGAGCGTGGCGCTGGGGAAAGAACTCAAGATGCTTTACGCCACTGTGAGCCAGGGTTTGCGTTCCCGGGGTGTGGTGGCGGCCCACTATGTGGTGACCCAAAAGGTGCTGTCCGAGGGCGTTGGGCGGGGCGTCGCTCAGTGGGAGAGGGGTGCAGACCAAGCTCTCAACTCAGGCGTGAGCGCTGGTGAGCAGTCTGTGCTCAACCTGGAGTCTCTCAGGCAACTGCTGTCCGGCGAAATGGAACCGGTCAAACCCCAAAGCAGGATGGAGCAGTTTGCGCAGCAATTTTCCCAGCAGTTTGACGCGGGAGAGCGTTGGAACGAAGCGCCGGCAGGTGACTTCGATGCAACGGTGCCTGCCGCACTGGAAGCGCTTTCAGAAATGAAGCAGGTTAAACGGGTCGTCCAAAGTCTGGAACAGTGGCATGAGCGCGGACAGACCAACCGGGCGGATACGCAGGGCCATATTCAGGCGCTCAGCCGCGAAGTTGTCACTTTGATGGTGGACAACATTGCGCGCGACCCCCGTTTGCTGGCGCCTGTGCACCGAATCATTCGCCGGATGGAGCCTGCGCTGCTGCAGTTGGCATTGGTGGACCCCCGATTCTTTAGCGATAAGCAGCATCCGGCGCGCGAACTGTTGCAGGCAATCACCCACCGCAGTCTTGCGTATGAGTCGGTGATCAGTACCGGTTTCGATGCCTTCGTGGATCAGATCGAGGTGGCTATCACACCTTTGTTGAACCAGGATATTCGCGATGCACAACCCTTCCTGGGGGCATTGCGCGGTTTGCAGCAACTCTGGGATCGCACCGACCTCGACGCGCGTCAGGCTTACGAAGCAGCGATCGGAATGCTTCAACGTGCTGAAACACGCAACCTTCTGGCAGAAAAAGTCGCCAGAAGCATTGAAGCCGACCCCAACACTGCAGATGTGCCTGAAGTGGTAATGGACTTTCTTTGTGGTCCGTGGGCGCAGGTGATCGCACAGGCACGCATTGGCGGCGGGGCGACTGCGGCGGCGGCAGCAAAGTACCAGGCTCTGGTTTCTGCTCTTTTATGGAGCGCACATCCGCAGTTGGCACGCAACAACGTCAGCAAACTGACACGCCTTGTACCGCGCCTCTTGGGCACTTTGCGTGAAGGTTTGGACTCGGTTGAATACCCCGCTACGCGTACCAGCGCCTTTTTTGAGGCCCTGATGGGCATCTACCAGCGTGTGTTTCGCTCTGAAAACGCCATTGCTGCACCAACAGGGTCTGCACAACGGGACCACGTGATCAAGGACGGCGATCCATGGGTGGCGCCGCAGGAGGCCAAACATTCCAATTTCATGGAAATCGCTGCGGAGCCCGCACCCGCCAACTTGGCCGACGCGAAGGCCGCAGCCCCTTTAGCGCCTGAACATCCGGGTCTAGAGTCGGTTCTCGATGAGTTGCCTCTGGGGTCGTGGATCGAACTGCAGGTAGCTGAACGCTGGGTGCGAACCCAGTTGACATGGGCCAGTCCGCAGGGAACCCTGTTTTTGTTTACAGACAGCTTTGGGTCTACCAAATCGATGTCACGGCGTTCCAGAGACAAGCTGCTGGCGACAGGCCAATTGCGTCTGATATCGGGACAACCGCTGGTCGACCATGCGCTGGATGCAGTTGTGCAGGTGGCCATGCAAAATAGCATTCAATCCAAGCTCTAGCCCATATATACAGTGCATAAGAAGCTATCAAAATGGTAGCGTTTTGGTTGCCTTTAAACTGCGTTGGGATCGTGGCATGATGGTTGTCGAGCATTTCCAACACGGCGAAAAACGGCGGAGACACTGAATTGCGGGTTTTCCTTCTGACGATCTGGTTGGGTCTGTGCGCCGCAATGGCTGCGCAAGCCGAGGTCGACATGCCTTCACCACGATGGACGACTGGCTTTCAGGACGCAGTGCTGAATGCCGCAGTGCCATTGGCGGTGGCTTGCATTCTGATTTTTCTCCTGGTGGTTCGCAGTTCCTTGGCCAAAGGGGTTTCCTGGCGCAATCTGGTTCGGGCAAGCATGGGAGTTTACGGTTGGCAGCCGCCGCTTATTGCGGTGTCCACATTGGTACTGGGACTTGCAGTTACGGCCTATGTGGTGCGGTCTGACAGTCGTGCCATTTATTCCGATGCATGGAGTCGTTTTCAACAACAGGTGGACCGGTTGGAGTTGGACATCCATGGGGGTTTTGAGGCCATGTTGTCGCCGCTTCGGGGTGTTCGTGGCACCCTTTTGGCCAGTGAAAATCTGTCACGTGCGGAATTCCGGACACTGGCGCAATCCCGTGATTTTGATACTGAGGTCCAGGGCTTGCTGGGTATAGGCATCATCGAGAAGGTGCAACGCCAAAACCTGAATTCATTCGTCGCCGTTCAGCGCAAGGACGGGGCTCCTGATTTCACGGTTCGGACTTCCGGCAATGCGCGTGAGCTGTTTGTCGTGAAGTTTGTCGAGCCTTTGGGTAAAAACAGTGCGGCAGTGGGTTTTGATGTGGGCTCGGAGCCTGTACGGCGGGCTGCTGCCGAGAAGGCCGCGCGGTCGGGCCAGGCAACCCTGACAGGACGTATTCAACTGGTCCAGGACGGGCAAAAGCGCGTCGGATTTCTGTACTACTTGCCCGTCTACCCTTCGGGACAGCCTCCTGCTGCTGAGGCAGAGAGGGA
>CAJBMJ010000086.1 GCA_903954045.1 uncultured beta proteobacterium
AAGGAGAGTCTATCAATGCTGTAAATGGTTCCTGGGCATTTCGTGGGGGCGGGATGGTTTGGAAGGCAAATTCGAAGACGCTCTATTGGGCAGATATGTTGGCTCCTTCGGTTCGAGTTTGTAGCTGCGATGACTTGGACACATCGACAGATGAACAACTTGCTTCTTTTGATTCTCCAGTTACTGGATTGGTTTTCGTACGAGATAGGCTTCTGGTGGCCAACACCAGTGGATGGACATGGCTCGATCCTTCTGGTCAACAGACACCCTGCCAAGACTGGCCCCCATTGGAGGTTTGCGCGATGACTGTTGCACCTGATTCTGATAGAAGCGTTTGGGTGGCCGTTGGGGACAAAGACGGCGGCGGATGTTCAATCGGTGTATTAAGCACTGAAGGCAGAACGGCTGGAAAATTTGATGTCCGATGGCATACATCTGAACTGTTGTCTGGTCTTGCCTGGAAAGTCGACGGTTCAGTCTTGTTTGCTACCGCTCCAAAGAGCGGCACTGTCTTTCGATTTCAACCTGAAAATGCAGGTATTCGGCGCCTCGCAAGCATACCAAGGGGATCAGGAAAGTTAGCTGGCATCGCCGTAGACCTCGATGGAGGAATCTGGGTAGCGATTCAGGAAGGTTGGTGTGTCATGCGGCTTACCCCAGAAGGCGAAATCGACAGGGTTGTCGGTCTGCCTGTGCCAAGCCCAACTGACTTGGCAGTGGGTGGGACAACTGGACGCACTCTTTTCATTACGACGGATAGGCAGTCAGTGCCACTAGACACACTTGCAAGTGCGCCGCTTTCGGGGCGGCTGTTGCACATGCAAATCTAGTAGCAACCAATCATGCCCCGAACCACTTCGCAGGGACAGTTACCAGTTGAGGGAAGAGTATCAAAGCTAACAATACCAAGAGCTGTGCAAGCAAGAATGGCCAAACACCTCGAATTAATCCGTCCATCTTGACCTTTGTTATTCCAGAGACAACATTTAGCACTGTTCCAACTGGTGGGGTAATAAGTCCGATCGCGTTGTTAATAATGAAAAGCACGCCGAAATAGATGGGGTCAATGCCTGCATCTTTCACGATTGGCATCAGCACCGGCGTCAGGATCAATATGGTTGGTGCCATATCCAAAGCCGTTCCCACGATGACGACCAGTGCCATCATTGCAAACATCAACGCTGTTTGATTGCCAGCAAAAGGGTGCATTAGGTCGACAATTTTGTCAGGTAACTCGGCAACGGCAATGAGCCATGCAGATACCATAGCTGCAGCAACCAAAAACATCACTACGGCTGTAGTCTTGCCTGCACTCAAAAACACAGCATATAGTTGCGAAAATTTCAGCTCTCTATAAATAAAGCAAGCAACGAAAAGGGAGTAAACAGCCGCAACTACTGCTGCTTCTGTAGGTGTGAATACACCTAACTTCAGGCCAAACAAAATGATCAATGGAAGTACCAGCGCCCACACTCCGCGATACACACTCAGTGCGACCTCTTTGAATGGAACACGTGGGGCTGGTTGAACGTTCTCGCGGCGGACGGTTATGGCCCAGGCAATTGCAACTGCGGCACCCACCATCAGTCCGGGAACAATGCCGGCCAAGAAAAGCTTGGTAATTGAAACACCGGCAATAACGCCGAATACTACAAACCCAGTAGAAGGCGGAATGATTGGTCCGACAATGTTGGCAGCCGCAATGAGACCTGCCGATCGCTCTTTGTTATAGCCAGCTGCTGCCATCATCGGAAACAACAAAGCAGATACTGCTGCCGCATCAGCAATAGCGGAGCCCGAAACCGCTGCCAAAAAACATGATGCCAAAACAGCAACATACCCAAGCCCACCCTTGATATGTCCGACCATGTTCAGCGCTACGTTCACAATCCGTTTAGACAACCCACCTGTATTCATGACTTCACCGGCAAGCATGAAGAATGGAATTGCCATCAGCGGAAAACTATCTGCACCATTGATGAAATTTTGCGCAATGATTTGAGCATCCATCATGTTCAGG
>CAJBMJ010000087.1 GCA_903954045.1 uncultured beta proteobacterium
ACCGCAACCAGTTCGCGTTGCAAATCTGGCAGGTAGTCTGGCTCGGCAGCGTTGCGACCACTGCGTTCGTGGGCCAGAATAATTTGGAGACGTTCCTTGGCCACACTGGCCGTTTTTTTCTTCTCACCCAGGAGAAAAGAGAGAAAAGACATTCCTTATTTCCCTCCAAAGAGGCGCTTGAATAGGCCCTGCTTGGGCGCTTCTGTAAACCGCATGGGCTTGTCCGCACCCAGAAAACGGTCAATCACATCCTTGTAGGCTTCTGACACATCGCTGCCTTGCATGTGAACCGCTGGCAAACCCTGGTTAGAGGCCTGTAAGACCGATTCACTCTCAGGAATCACACCAATCAATTTGATCCGCAAAATATCCTGAATATCTTCTAGCGACAACATCTGTCCCTGGTCTACCCGGGCCGGGTTGTAGCGGGTAATCAGCAAATGCTCTTTAATCGGATCTGCACCCGTAATGGCGCGCTTGGTTTTGCTCGACAGCATGCCCAGAATGCGGTCCGAATCGCGCACCGAAGACACTTCTGGGTTGGTCACAACCAAAGCTTCATCGGCAAAGTGCATAGCCATCAGAGCACCGGTTTCAATACCTGCGGGCGAATCACACACAATGTATTCAAAGTCCATGGCTGCCAGATCGGACAGTACCTTTTCCACACCATCTTGGGTAAGCGCGTCCTTGTCACGGGTTTGCGATGCCGCCAGCACAAAAAGGTTGTCACACTGCTTGTCCTTGATGAGGGCCTGGTTCAGGTTGGCTTCGCCGTGAATGACGTTGATCAAGTCATACACCACGCGACGCTCACAACCCATGATGAGGTCTAGGTTACGCAAGCCCACATCAAAGTCAATGACGGCGGTCTTATGCCCACGCAGAGCAAGGCCGGTTGCGAAACTGGCACTGGTGGTGGTTTTTCCCACTCCACCTTTGCCGGAAGTCACCACAATGATTTTTGCCATGGGCTCACTATCTTTCAAAAAAATAAATCAGGTTTTCAGGGCTTCAATGAGCAGTTTGTCCAGCCCATCGCTGCTCAAACGAACTTGTGCTGCTTTGCCCTGAATATCCGCAGGCAAAGGATTTTCGCTGGTGCGATAGACCCCAGCAATGGAGATCAGCTCCGGTTCCAGACAAATCGAAAAAATGCGGGCCTCGGTGTTGCCACGGGCTCCGGCCATTGCTTTGCCGCGCAAGGGTGCATACACATGGATGTTTCCGTCTGCCACGACTTCTGCACCCTGGTTGACCGGCGCCAACACCACCAGATCAGCACCGCGGGCATAAACTTTCTGGCCTGAGCGCAAAGGCTTGTCCACCACCATCGTGGCTGGACCCGGTACTTCCCGAAGAACTTCTTTCACGATCTCAACGGTAGAAGTGGATTGCATTGCCGCCTCCGCACGACCACGCGGCAAACCCAAAGGGGCCTCGACCAATCCCAGTAATTTGGCCGATTCAAGCCACTGACCTTGCAGTCCACGCACAGCGACTGCTACCAGACGACAGGCACGCAGGGAAGTTAACAACTTTTGCAGGTCAGGAGGGGCTGTATCTGTTGGGATGGCAGAAAAATCAAGCACCATGGCATCATGGTCAAAAAAATCAGGGCTCTCGCTGTCGGGTCCGAACTGGCTCAGTACATCTCTTGCCAGCAGATCGAGGTCGGGGGATTTGAGTAGCAGGGCAACGAGTGGAAGTTGTGCGCTTTTGATCTCGAACGATACAGACATGGGAAAAGATCAGTGGGTAGGTGCAACAGACTTCAGGCTGACAATTTTATGCGATTGGCATGTCAAAACTCTTGTGTCTGCAGCAGAACACCAAACAAAATTTTGTAAAAGGCACAGAATTATTTTGCTAAATTTTTCTGTGATTTACTTCTGCTATGTCTTTCTCTTAATTTCTTATTTAAGAATAGTAGTAGTAGATAGAGCAGGTCCAACTCTTGTGGAAAAGTAAAATTTTCTTATAAAAATCAAACACTTACCTTCATTTGACCCATGTGTGTGACTGTGCTTTTGTTTTGCACCAAAAAAATGAACAACTTTTGCAATGTCAAGTTTTCTGTGGATAACTAGTGACTTTCAAGATATTTGTACACAGGGTTGTTATTTGACAATTGGCACTGGAAGGCGTGTAGAGTTCGTTTTATGAAATTTCTTCTACGTTTGATGGGTGTGGTTGTAGTTGCTGTACTTGTTTTCGCCATAGCGGGGGTGCTGGCGACATGGGCGCCGGACAGGTCTGTCGAGCAACTCAAGGGCAGATGGGCACAAGCGCCGTCTCAATTTGTCATGGTGCAAGGATTGTCTGTGCACTTGCGTGACGAGGGACCCAGGGATGATCCTAATCCATTGGTGTTACTGCATGGAACTTCCGCCAGTTTGCACACTTGGGACGGCTGGACGGACGCATTGAAAAAGCAGCGCCGCGTTATTCGTTTTGATTTGCCCGCCTTTGGCTTGACCGGCCCAAAACCTGACAATGATTATTCTGTTCAAGCCTATGTGCAATTCGTAGGCCAGGTGATGGATACCCTGGGTGTCAACTCTTTTGTGCTCGCTGGAAATTCATTGGGAGGTTATGTTGCCTGGTCAACCGCTTTGGCTATGCCACAGCGGGTTTCTCAATTGGTGTTGGTCGATTCTGCAGGCTATGCACTGCAGTCGCAGTCCGTTCCTCTGGGTTTCAGAATTGCACGCATGCCTGGAGTGCGCGTTGTAATGGAATATGTATTGCCCAGAGGTGTGATTGATGCGAGTGTGCGCAATGTGTATGGAGATCCTTCCAAGGTGAGTGCCGAGTTGGTGGACCGCTACTATGAAATGACGCTGCGCACTGGCAATCGTGCGGCCTTGGCCCGCCGCTTTGAGCAAGGTTTAAGTGGAGGTACCGAAGGACTGCGCCAATTGAAAGTTCCAACCCTGATTCTGTGGGGTGGCAAGGACCGGTTGATTCCCTTGGACAATGCAAATCGGTTTAAAGCTGATATTGTTGGATCCGAGTTGGTGGTTTTTGATTCGCTGGGCCATGTACCCCATGAGGAAGACCCAGCGACCACCGTGCAAGCAGTTCGTTCGTTCTTGAAGATTAAGTAATAAATGTCTGTATAGACCTTGTGTTGATTGCGTAGTAAGCTATTTAATTTGTAGCAGGTAAGGTGCCATGAGTGAAAAAAAATCGTTTGAAGTAGCGCGGGAAACGCTCAAACAACTGACAGCCCGAAAGCTGTCGCCGACGCCGCTGAATTACCAAAAAATCTATAACGAGATAGCTGGCATCAGCCATGTGCCCCATTTCCCAGCGGACTCCTTGCGGGAAATAGCCCAGGCCTTACCTGCCAAGACACCTGGTCAACAGAAACAGAAGGGACTGCTGGAATACGCCATTGATCGCCTGAATTGGGAGGGGGTCAAGACTGCACTGGTGGCCTATGGAGGTTTTGTGCCACCTGCTTCGGGGAATGAGTCAGGTTTTTCTGCTCCCACCAGTCCTTCGCCTTTGGCTCCATCAACACCACCTGTCGCCGTGCCGGCACTGACCAGCGAATTCATGGCGCAGATCGGGCGTTTGATCGAATACGCATTGCCAGCCCTGGGCAGTGACGACGAGCGATTCAAAGAACAAACAGACGGCTTACTCAAGGCGCTGCGCAATCCCGGCACTGACATCACCGTGGTCAAGGCCATGCTGGTCAATTACAGCCACCGGTTGTCATTTGCAGCGGAAGACCAGGCGGAGATCAAGGTAGCGCTTCTTAAGTTGTTACATCTGGTGTTTGAAAACATTGCCCAGATCAGTCCCGAGGAGCAATGGCTCAAGGGACAGATGGAAGCTCTTATGTCGGCTTCGTCACCTCCGCTGTCGCTGCGGCGGCTTGACGATGTGGAGAGTCGCTTGCGCGATGTCATCTTCAAACAAAAAGAAGCCAAAGAGCGGACCGTAGTTGCCCAAAACGAAATGCGCGAGATGCTTGCCGCATTTATTGACAGGCTCTCAGAGATTACCCAGTCCACCGGCAGTTACCACGAGAAACTGGAAGAGAGCGCCCGCTTGATAGAACAGGCCAAAACACTGGAAGATATTGCTCCTGTGCTCAAAGAGGTGGTGGGGGCCACCCGAACCATGGCCAGCGACAGCCGCATTGCACGGGATGAATTGGGCAGCATGCGTGAACGTGCCAGTGCAACCGAAGTTGAGATTGCCAAACTTCACCAGGAATTGGATCGTGTCAGCACCGAAGCACGCCATGACCCCCTTACCGGTGCGCTCAATCGCAAAGGACTCGATGAGGCTTTGGACCGGGAAATTTCCACGGTGCGTCGCAAGGAAACGCCCTTGTGCATGGCACTGCTGGACATTGACAACTTTAAAAAGATCAATGACACGCTAGGCCATGCAACGGGTGATGTGGCTCTCAATCACCTGGCCACAGTGGCGCAGGAATGCATGCGCCCGCAAGATACCCTTGCGCGTTACGGCGGTGAAGAATTCGTCATTCTTTTGCCAGACACGCCTCTGGAAAAAGGAATTGAAGCCATGACGCGTCTGCAACGCGAATTGACCAAACGGTTCTTCCTGGCCGGAAACGAAAAAATCATGATTACTTTCAGCGCTGGCGTGGCCCAGTTGGCTTCTGGCGAAACCGGTATAGAAGCCATTCGGCGCGCTGACCAGGCCATGTACCTGGCCAAGCGCGCAGGCAAGAATCGTGTTCTGGGTGCATGACAAGGATCAATGCAATGGCTTATCTGATTTTGGGATTGGTACTTTTTTTGGGCGTGCACTCGGTACGCATAGTGGCCGATAGTTGGCGCACACGCATGGTGGCAAGCAAAGGAGAGGGCGTCTATAAAGGCTTGTACTCGCTGCTGTCCGTGGTGGGTTTTGGCTTGATCATCTGGGGGTTTGGACAGGCCCGCGAAGCACCGCAAATGCTGTGGATGCCTCCGGTTGGAATGCGCCATGCGGCATCACTCTTCACCTTGCTGGCATTTGTTTTGCTGGCGGCGGCCTACGTTCCTGGCAACGCCATTAAGGCACGTGTGCACCATCCGATGGTGCTGGGTGTCAAAACCTGGGCCTTTGCGCACCTGATATCCAATGGCAACCTGGCCCATGTGGTTCTGTTTGGGTCCTTTCTGGTCTGGGGTATTCTGAGTTTTGTTGCAGCACGCCGACGTGACCGAGTCGCGGGTGTTCAGTATCCACCTGGTAAACCAATTGCAACCGTCATTGCGGTGGTAGCGGGCACCGTTGCCTGGGCTGTGTTTGCCCTGTGGCTGCACGGTTTGTTGATTGGTATTCGTCCGCTGGGTTGAGGACAGCGCAGCGGTACCGGACCGGGCCTACTGCCCCATGTACCACTGGATGACAAACTTGGCCACAAACCCCACCATGCCAAAGGCCAGGCCCAGAAAGATCACAAAGGTGCCAAACTTGCCGG
This sequence comes from uncultured beta proteobacterium, assembly GCA_903954045.1. Classification (GTDB taxonomy): domain Bacteria; phylum Pseudomonadota; class Gammaproteobacteria; order Burkholderiales; family Burkholderiaceae_C; genus Allorhodoferax. Next base: position 5,459 of record CAJBMJ010000087.1, read on the forward strand.
CCTTGGACTCCCATGCTAGGTGGCCGATGATGAACAGCATGTACAGCATGAAGCCGCCCACACCAAAGGACAGGCCAAAGGCGGCGACTTGCTCTTCTGAATAGCCAAACATCAGCGACCACCTGCCGTAGTAGAGCCTTCACGGGCGGGCAATCCTGATACGTCGACCAGTGCCCGGTAGGCGTGCCAGCTGCCGTGGCCCAGCATGGGGATGACAAAAATCAGACCCAGCAAAAGAGAGCCCAATCCCAGCAGCGTGAAGCCCATGATGACTGAGGCCCAAACCGCCATGGGGATGGGGTTGGCCAGAATGGTTTGCCAGCTGGTGAGCACGGCCTGCTTGAGCGTGACCTGGCGGTCCAGCAGCATGGGCATGGACACCACGCTGGACGCAAAGATGGGTGCCGCCATAAAGCCACCCATCGCCAGCCACAGTTCGAACAAGTAACCTTCGCGGGCCAGAACTACATGCTGAACAAAGTCCAGGGGCGTCTTAATCGGAACCGGTGCCAGAAGGGTGATCAGTGCGGCTGAGGTCAACACCCAGCCCGTGGCAGCGGCGGCCAGAAGTACACCAAACTGCACCATGCACCAATAGTCGTTGCCCCATTTGTTGAAATGGCTGTTTTGCCAGTTCAGCCAGGTTCTGAGCACGACCGAAAGATCCGCTTTTTCACCCTGTTCCAGAGCCCGGCTGAGGGCGTACAGTCCGGTTGCCAATACTGGGGCAATCATCAAAAAGCCCGATATCGCCCCCGCCAGCAGCCAAAAGTGCTGGTGAGCGATGGCAATGATTACTACGCCTCCCAGCGCCAGTGCCAGACCATGGGCAAAACTGATCCAGCCAGAGCGCGCCATATCCCGCCAAGCCAGAACCAGCCACACCAAGGGCTGCATGGGCCCAATGGTTCGAACAGTAGGCAAGCCGGAAAGAGGAGAGGAGGTGGACATGCGGCGATGTTAACAAGCCGCGCATAATCCAGTTTTTTCGTGCAGGAGT